>DASTGK010000539.1:0-21219 GCA_035719085.1 Anaeromyxobacteraceae bacterium | reverse complement strand
GCGCGCCGCTGCTCGCGATCGACGAGTTCGGCGCCGAGTACGTCAACGAGGCGTTCCAGGCCAACCTGTTCGGCCTGCTCAACCGCCGGTGCGATGACCTCAAGCCGACCGTGCTCGGGACCAACCTCACGGCCGCCGCCTTCGAGCTCCGGTACGCCACCGGCCCGATGGCGCGACTCGGGGATCGGCTCCGGGCCTACGGGCAGTGGGTGAACCTGCCAGGCGAGTCGCTGCGCCAGCATTGGTCCGAAGCAGCCGAGAAGTCCAACCGCGAGGAGGGGTGAGAACCATGATCGATTCGCAGGTGGCAGCGCGTCAGTTGTCGATGGTCTCGGCCCGGGAGTACAGGTGCCCGGGGTGCGAGAAGCGCACCAAGGACACGATGGGCCGGTGCTCGGCGTGCCGCAGGCTGGGCGCCGGCGCCGAGCGACTCAACCGCCTGACGATGCCGCAGCTCCGCACGCTCCTGGGCGAGGTCCGCGCGGAGATCCAGCGCCGGATCGTCGAGGCGCAGGCGGCGCTGGAGGGTGAGCCGTGAGCATCGATCTGTCGATGCTGCTGCTCGTCCTGGCCGTTGTCCTGATCACCCGGTCGACGCTCCGACTGCGCCACTGGGACAAGACCATCCACCGCGGGACCGAGGTGCTCGACCTCACCGGCCACCGGAGGGCGAAGTGATCTCCTTCACCTGCGACGCCAAGCCCGTGAGCACCAACGCGAGCTACATCCGCTCGAAGCAGGGCCGACTCTGCAAGACGCCCGAGGCGGTCGCCTTCTGTGGCCGCCTGCAGCTCGCCGCCCGCAAGGCGATGCGCGGCGCTAAGCCGCTCGCCGGGTCGCTCAGCGTCGGCCTCACGTTCCACTTCGCGAACGAGCGCCCCGACACGGACGGGCCGATCAAGCCGGTGTTGGATGCCCTGCAGCGCATCGTCTACGTCAACGACCGTCAGGTGCGCCGCCTCGTGGTGGAGCGAGCCATCGACAAGCAGCGGCCCCGCGTCGAGGTCTGCGTGGTGGAGGTGACCCCATGAGCTACACCGAGAGGTTCATCCAGCATCGACTGGCGCTGCTCGCGGCCGGGTTCAAGGCGAGGCCGCAGGGCAAGCCGTGGCCGGCGGTCCCCGAGCTCGACCCGCCCGGCCTGATGTGCGCCGAGGTGAACGGCAACATCCTGTGCTGCCGCGTGGAGGGCCACCGCGGGCAGCACGCCACGCCGTTCCCGAGCCTCCACCGAGACGGCCCGGTGTGGGTCTACTGGGTGGTTGGCGGCCCGTTCGGCTCATGCGGTGCCATCGACCCGGACACCCGCCTTTACTGCGGCCTGGAGAGGGGGCACGAAGGCGACCACCTGTCGCCCTCGAACTACGCAGGCGGGGCGACGCTGGCCGAGTGGCCCGCCGCTCCAGACGCCCGGAAGGTGACCCCGTGACGCGCTCCAAGCCTCCCCCGACCCGCGACGACCTGGTGCAGGAGGTCGAGCCCCAGCCGGCCCGCGATCCCTCGCCCTGCGATGAGATCCCCGACGCCGAGTGCGACGCCTACCCCAACTGCGAGGGCTGCCCGGCGAGGCCGGAGCCGAGACTCGGGAGGCGGGCGTGAGCGAACCCCCGGTCCTGTTCGTCGGCGGGCAGTGCGCCAATTGCGCGTGCTTCGAGATCGAACATGAGTCCCTCACCGATTCTGAGTACCGTCGAGTGCCGGGTCGGTGCCTGAGCTGCGGGGTGTGCGAGGGGTACCGAGAGGCGGAGCCGGACGACGGGCGGGCGTCCGGGTGACGGTGGGCGTGGAGGGCGGGATGCGGATGACCATCGCGGAGATCGCGCAACTGAGGCGTGCAGAGGAACAGGCGAACAGCGCAAGCACCAAACTCGACATCCAGTGGGGCGTTAGGCCCAACCGCGAGGGATCGCGGAGGTGCCAGTACGAGGGGTGCTCGCTTGGAGAGGATGGCGGTCCCAAGGCGCTGGACCTGAACAACGGGAGCGGGTTCTGCCGCGATCATTGGCGGTTCAGCCGAGCTCAATCCCGTAGGCAGTTGGCTCTAGACATCAATGAGGAGGGATAGCATGGCCCAGATGGCCAAGGCGCAGCGACAGCAGCAGAACCTCGAGCCGGAGATCACGGCCTACGCCATCAGGCGCGAGGGGCCTAACTTCCGCATCGTCACGGTGCTGTTCCAAGGGGACCGGGTCATCGCGAGCACCGAGAGCGACGCCGACGCGAGGTCTGCCCAGGTCAGCCGGATCATGATGGCGTTCCAGAGGGTGCCGTGAACCCCAGCGACATCCTCTGGCCCGCAGTCGCCGCCTATGCGGTCTGGGTGGCCAGCGGGATCGGAACCGAGTGGCTCGGCAGGCATTACGCGAAGCCGGACCAGGCCGGAACGGAGTCGGCGACGAAGCGCGAGCTGGGCGAACTCATCGCGCGAGTCGAGAACATCGAGCTGGCGGGCGCCATGAAGCCTAGGAGCGGGCGATGAGTGAGCGGCGCAACCTAGAGCACGTGACGAAGACCGGACGCGGAACGATCCACACGCGACCAGCCACGGACGAGTACCGGGATGGGTGGGAGAGGACGTTCGGCGGGAAGGGGCGCGCCCGCGCGGACGAGTTGCTCGCTCTCATCAAAGATCATGGTCTCGACCTCAGCGTGGGGACGGTCGAGTTGGCTCTGATGGAGGCGCGCGGCCTGCTGCGCGACAAGCAGGAACCGCGCCAGGATGGGACTGCATAGCAATGCCATGGGTCAAGGGGCAGAGCGGCAACCCTAAGGGCCGCCCGAAGATCCTCCCGGCCATCCGCGCCAGGGCGAAGGTCGACTCCCATCGCGCCTATGACGTCCTTGTTGAGGCGCTGGACGATCCGAACATCTCCGAGAGGCGGTCCGCCGCCGTCCAGATCTTAAAGATCGCCGGCGTCTCGTTCGCGTCCGACGCCATCGAGACGAAGGACCAGGCCGAGGCGTCGAAGGCGGAGACGCAGCCAACCGAGGCGCTCGAGGAGGCGGCCGGCGGCCCCGTGCTGCCCCTGAACTGATGGGATGGTATCCCGTGAAGAAGCGAGGGCGGAACTCTGGCGGCGCGGCTCGCTCCGGTGGAAGCTCTACCAGGACCAGCGCGAAGTTTACGACGTGGTCCGGTCCTTCCTCGACAACCAGGCGACCCAGTACGAGCAGTTCTGGCTCGACGTCAGTCGGCAGTGGGGGAAGACGTTCCTCGGAGTTCTCCTGGCTGATGAATGTGCCCGCCGGAATCCTGGCTGGGCCATCCGCTACGTCTCATACAGCCGGCGAGGATTGCAGGATTTCGTACTCCCGAACTTCGCCGCGCTCCTGGCGGATTGCCCGAAGCCGCTCCGGCCGGACTTCAAGTACGTAGAGGCCGCGTTCGTCTACTCGAACGGCTCACGGATCAGCCTGTCAGGCGCAAACAACGGGCACGAGGACGACGCCCGAGGACCGAGAGCGCACCTCATCATCAACGAGGAGTGCGGATTTCTCGACCGCATGGACTATCTCGTCAAGTCGGTCGAACTCCCCCAGTTGACCACCACGGGCGGGAGGATCCTCCACATCACGACGCCGCCCGAGACGCCGGCGCACGAGTCGAGCGCCTTCAAGGCGGAGTGCAAGGCGAAGGGAAACTACGTCCGCAGGACGATCGACGACAACCGGCACATCAGCGACCGGGCCCGCGAGAAGATCATCGAGGAGATGGGCGGGAGGGAGTCCACCAAGGCGGGGCGCGAGCTGTTCTGCGAGGACGTCGTCGACTCCGACCGGGCCATCGTGCCGGAATACACGGCGAAGGTAGACGATCAGGCCGTCAAGCCGATCCCGGCGATCGGGTGGCACTGGCCGCTCGTCGCGATGGATGTCGGGTTCGAGGACTTGCACGCCATCCTGTACGGGTACTGGGATTTCGCCAGGGCCAAGCTCTGCGTGCAGGCCGAGGACATCCTCCATCGCTCCACGACGCAGGCCGTTGCCGGTGCGGTCAGGAACACCGAGGAGCGCCTGTGGTCGACGGCTCATCGCCCCCATCCCATCAGGTGGTCGGACACAGATCCTCGGCTCATCGCCGACCTGGCGGCGGACCACGCCCTGGAGTTCATCGCCACCGGGAAGGACGAGTTGGAGGCGCAGGTGAACGCGCTGCGGTTGCTCGTCAAGAGTGGAAAGCTTGAGATCGACCCGTCCTGCAAGGTTCTCCGCAACACGCTCATGGTCGGCGTCTGGAACAAGTCCCGGACCCAATTCGACCGGCTCCCTGGGGTGGGCCACTCAGACGCCGTCGCGGCGCTCATCTACATGCTGCGAAATGCGAACCGGTACGACAACCCGTATCCCGCGCTGGCGGAAGGCATCACCCCGGCGAGTCACCAGATCCCCCTTAGAGTGCTCGGCAAGAAGTCTGTTCAGGCGGAGGCGCTCGCTACGGTCTTCGCCCAGCGGAGGCGCTAGGTGGGCCAATCGGACGTGACGTACTGGGCTGCGAAGCCGCCCCTCGAGGCGTCGCGCGAAATCTTCAAGCGAATCGACCACTGGTACCAGTGGCTCCGCATCACCGGCGTCTACTCGCTGTGGCTGCGGTCGCTGCGCGAGTACTACGCCGGCGTGAACACCGGCGGCCAACTCGGGGTCGGCGGGGAGAACGACGAGATCCTCACGACGAAGGAGAACCACCTCCACAACATCG
Source organism: Anaeromyxobacteraceae bacterium (assembly GCA_035719085.1). Taxonomy (GTDB): domain Bacteria; phylum Myxococcota; class Myxococcia; order Myxococcales; family Anaeromyxobacteraceae; genus JADKCZ01. The sequence goes on along the minus strand of DASTGK010000539.1, from coordinate 16,523 downwards.
GCGAGAACATCGTCGTGATGACGACGGGTGCTCGTCCGTCGTTCGAGCCGAAGGCGAAGAACAGCGACCACTCGTCCGCTTCGCAGGTCATCATCGCCGCCGGCCTCCTCGACAACGCGCACCGCGAGAAGGATCTGGAGGGCATCGGCATCCAGGTGACTCGCCATGCCGGCTGCCTGTTCGGGGAGGGGTTCGCGTCCGCCGTGTGGGACCCGGGGGCGGGCCAGGAGTACGCCCTCAACCCCGACAGTGGAGCGGCGGAGCACACCGGGGACGTGAAACTGCGCGCCCACCTGCCGATCGACGTCGCCCGCGACCACACCAAGACCGAGGCGAGCGACCACCAGTGGTACGCCGTCAGGCGCTGGCTGAACCGGTACGACCTCCTCGCGAAGCGGCCGGAGCTGCGCGACCTCATCATGTCCTTGCCGAGTCGGTGGGAGGAGTCGCGGCAGCGCCCGACGCTGACCTCGGACTGGAAGGGGATCCAGAACACCGACACCGACGACGTGGCCTGCTGGGAGTGGTACCACGCGAAGACGGACGCGATGCCGGCCGGACGGATGATGACGCTCTGCTCCGAGACGTGCATCCTCTTCGACGGCCCGCTCGCGTACGACGAGGTGCCCGTGTATCGGATGGTGCCGGAGGACCTGGCCGGCACGCAGTTGGGGTACTGGACGCTCGTCGACCTCCTCGCCCCGCAGCACGTCGTCAACAGCCTGGACTCGACCATCACGAGCGGGATCGCCAACGTGGGATACGGTTCCATGTGGGTGAAGTCGGGCTCGAACGTCACCGTCGAGGATGTGTCGGGCCAATTCAAGCTCATCCGATCTGCGGAGAAGCCGGAGCCGCTCAACCTGCTCGAGATCCCGGCCATCGTCAGCGAGTTCAAGGGGTCGAAGATCGAGGCGATGGAGGCAATCTCGGGCGTCAACTCGGCTCGACGCGGGACCCTCGTCAACGACAAGGCGATGTCCGGCGCGGCGCTCGCGCTCGTGGACGCAAAGGCCATCGAGTTCTCAAAGGGCCTGGAGCGGGGCTACGTGAAGTGGCTGGAGCAGATGGCAACGGCCATCATCAGGCTCTACAAGCGGTACGCGACGCTGCCACAGGTGGCCCTGGTGGCCGGCAAGTCGAACCGGCCGTATATGAAGGAGTTCACCTCCTCGAGCCTCGACCGAATCGAGCGGGTGACGGTCGACCTCGGCAACCCGCTGGCGCGCACCACCTCGGGACGACTCTCCCTGGCCCAGATGTTCATCGAGATGGGGCAGAAGGGGACGCCGGTCATCAAGACGCCGGAGCAACTCATCCAGGTGCTCGCCACGGGCCGGCTCGAACCGGTCATCGAGGGCGAGACAGCCGAGCTCATGAACATCCGCGCCGAGAACGAGGCCCTCGGCGACGGGAACCCGGTCCGTGCCCTCGCCATCGACCACCACCCGAAGCACATCATGGAGCACCAGGTGGTGCTGGCGAGCCCCGAGGCGAGATCGCCCGAGAACGGCGCCATCGCGGAGGCCGCGCTCGCGCACATCCAGGAGCACATCGCGCTCTGGCAGTCGACGGACCCCAATCTTCTGGCGGCTCTCGGGATCCCGCCGCCTCCGGTCGCTGCGCCCGTGCAGCCGCCCGGCTCGCCCCCGGGGCCAGGCGGCGGCCCCCCGCCGGATGCCGGCGCGCCCCTCTCCGGCCGCGTCCCCGCGCCCGACGGCATGGGCGCTCCGCTCGAGGGCGCGATGCCGCTGCCCCCCATCAACCCGCAGACCGGAGAGCGCGTCCAGATGCCCATCCCGGGCGCATGACGCTGGCGTAGTCCAAACCGAGGAGGACAGCACACATGGCAGACGTTGCAGCGGCGGCCACCCCTACCACTGGCGGGGCGTCGCCCGAGACCAACAGCACCGCGCAGACGAACAGCAGCCAGCAGGACCCTCAGGCTCAGGGAGCGACGCCGGGGGAGGGCGCACAGCAGCAGGCGCCCGTCGCCGAGCCGCGCTTCTACGAGCGCAAGATCAACGGCAAGGCCGAGAAGATCCCCGCCGACGACATCGACAAGGCGGCCAAGGCGCTGGGGCTCGACCCGCAGGAACTTCTCCGCGGCACCCAGTTGGCCAAGGCATCCTACGAGCGGTTCGAGGCCGCCCGGAAGCTGCAGGATCAGTTCAACGGCCTCAAGGGCAAGGACCCCTGGACCATCGCCAAGGAGATGCAGGGACTCGACGACGCGGCTCTCGACCGGCTGGCCGAGCAGCGGCTCATCGCGAAGCTGCAGAACGAGGCCAGGCTCTCCCAACTCACGCCCGAGCAGCAGCAGTACGAGCGTCAGCGGCTGGAGTTCGAGCGCCAGCGCGCCGAGTTCGCCGAGCAGCAGCGCGCCGCGCAGGAACAGGCCCTCTCCGTCCAGGCCACCGAGATGCGGAGCCAGATGGAGCCGATGATCATCTCCGAGATGGAGAAGGCGGGCCTTCCCAAAACGCCAGCGGCCGTGCGGGCGGTGGTGGACCAGCTCCAGACGCAGCACAGGCACGGCCTGCCGCTCGACTTCGCGGAGGCCGTGCGTTCCGCCCAGGACCAGTTCATCAACCCGACGGCCGAAGTCCTCGGGAAGATGCCCCCGGAGCAGCTCGTGAAGCTCCTCGGAAAGGAGGCGGTGGACGCCATCCTGCGCCACTCCATCGCCCAGAAGCCGACGCCAGAGTCGAGGCCGATCCAGCCCCCGACCGCCCCGGCCCAGGAGAAGCCCCGGACCTGGATGACGACGAAGGAGTGGAACGACCAGTATCTCAAGTAGGCACCACCCGGGCGGCCGTTCGGCTGGGTGGCAGAGTCGAGGCGTCTAGGACAAGCCACGTCCATGGACGCCGCCACCAGCCGAGCGGCCATCCAAGGCGAGGCGAGTCGGACCGCAGCACGTAGGGCGCGGCCGGGCGGCTGCTACCCGAAGGCGAGCGAAGGCAGGTTCCCTTCTCTCCATTCGAGGTATACGTCATGGCAACGAACGTCACCACCGCCCAGCTGGCAGGCCTCTTCAAGGAGGCCTACGCCGGCGGCGTCCGCACCCTCTACCCGGAGATGGCGCTCATCTCCAAGGAGATCGGCGAGCTCACCGAGGCGGAGCGCGTCGGTAACCTGTACCACCAGCCGGTCATCCTGACTCGCGAGCAGGGCTACACCTACGGCGGTTCGAGCGGCGACGCCTACGCGCTCGCGGCCTCGGTCGCGATGTCCATGCAGGACGCCCAGCTGCAGGGCGTGGAGAACACGCTCCGCAGTCGCGTGCCGATGCGCGTGGCCGCGAAGTCGGTGAGCTCCGCCAAGGCCTTCAAGCAGGCCATCGGGCTCATCCTCAAGTCGAACCTCTCCTCGCACGCCCTCCGCAAGGAGAAGGAGATCCTCTACGGTGGCGCCACGGTCGGCATGGGCCAGTCCGCGTCCATGAACAACGACTCGACCACCCAGACCACCATCGCCATCTCGCCGGCCACCTGGGCCACCGGCCTGTGGGCCGGCGAGGAGCAGGCGACGGTCAACTTCTTCCGTACCGACACCGGCGCCCTCATCTCGAGCGCGGCCGACGCGGTCTTCACGCTCACCGCCATCGACCCGGACAACAGGAAGATCACCGTCACCGGGACCACGACCGGCACCACCGCGCTCCAGGCGCAGGCCGCCAACGCCACGGTGGTGTTCTCCGGCGCCCGCACCACGCTCTCGTCCCTCAACGAGGCGATCGGGCTCCACTACATCTCGAACGTCGCCGGCGGCACCACGGTGTGGAACATCAGCAACACCAACACGCTGTGGAAGCCGAACAGCTATTCCTGCGCGTCCGGCGCGCTCACGTTCGGCAAGATCGTGAGTGGGATGCAGCGCCCCGTCGCCAAGGCCGCGCTCGACGAGAACGTCACCCTCTACTGCTCGATCGACACCTGGCCGAGCCTCGTCGACTCCTTCGCCGCCGCCCGACTGCTCGACTCGTCGTACACCCCCGACGAGTACAAGAACGGCGCCGGGAAGGTCAGCTACGTGTACGGCCCGGCTGTCGTCAAGGTGGCGCCGCACCCGATGGTGATGGGCGGCCACGCCTTCGCCGTGCCGTCCGGCGAGTCGAAGCTCAAGAAGGTCGGTTCGACCGACGTGACGCTCAACGTTCCGGGCCGCGGGGACGAGATGTTCACCCTCATCCCGGACGCCAACGGCTTCGAGTTCCGGTCCTACTCCGACTGGGCGCCGTTCGCGCCCGAGCCGGCGAAGATCGTCCAGTTCACCAACATCGTGAACCCGTAGCGGGAGCCACTCGGGGACTGGGCCTTGACGGGCCCAGCCCCCGGGCCACCAAGGGGATAACCGATGCCCTCCATCGTCGTCAGCTTCAACGTCAGCAAGTCGGCGGCCGATCTGCTGATCAACAAGGACGTGACGCGCGCGCGGGACCAGGCTCTCGCCATCGACGGCCTGCTCGTGGGCCTCGCGCTCGGCCAGTACGCCGGGACCTTCGACGTCATCGCGTCGGCCACCAATGGGGTGAAGGCGAGCGGCACGCTCACCATCGCGGCCGGAACCGGGGCCGTGGGCGGGACCATCGGCGGGACGCTGAAGACGGTCACCTGGGCGACCTCGGACACGGCGTCGGCGGCGGCGCTCGCCGCGGCCATCAACACCGACGCGACCATCAACAAGCTGGTGACCGCTTCGAGCGCGGCCGGCGTGGTCACGCTCACGGCCAACATGCCGGGGCCGCTGGGGAACAAGGTCGCCCTGGTCGCCTCCGGCACGGGCGTGACGGCCTCGGGCGCGACGCTCGCGAACGGCGTCGGCGCGGACGGCCAGCCCACGACCTACTCGCTGCTCTAGGAGGCCGACATGCTCACGCCGATGGACATGGGGACGCCGGGAACAGCGCCCGGCGGTGACGCGGAGGAGTCGCAGGAGCAGGACGCGCTCTCAAAGGCCTTCGACCAGATCCGCGCCACCATCGACAAGGTCGAGCGCTCGCTCGTCACGGGCAAGCGCAACGCGCCCGGGTGCGAGTGCGGGCCGCCGGCCGCCGAGGAGGAGGAGTAGATGGCGCGCACCGTGGACACGCTCTACGACCAGACCAGCGGCGTCGGCGCGGCGCTGACGACGCCGGTCATCAACACGGCCCCGTTCGAGTCGGTGGTGTTCTGGTTCATCGGCGGCGGCGCCGCGGCGCCCACGGGCTGCTCCGTCAGCCCGGCGGCCGCAGACGCGACCGCGCTCGGCCCCGTGGCGGTCACCGTCGGCATCGGCGGCAAGAGCCCGGCAGTCCTGGGCGCGGTCCCGGCCGCCGGGGTCGCCAACTCGGTGGCTCTCGGCCCGGTCACGCCCAAGGCGTCGGCGACCGGCACGGGCGGGGCTGCCTCGACGGTTCGGATCGTGGTCTTCGGCGTGAGGGACGGGGCTCCCGCCAACTAGGAGGGCAGCAGCGTGGCCTGGACGTCCGGGGACCTCATCAACCGAGCGAAGCGGACCGCCTCCATCCCGGCGGCCCAGACCACGTTCACCGACCCGGTCCTTCTCGACATCGCCAACGAGCAACTCCAGAGTTACATCGTCCCGCTCATCACGTCGCAGCGCGAGGACTACTTCGTCACGTCGACCGACGTCCCGCTGGTGAACGGGACCGTCACCTACCGGCTTCCTCCCCGGGCGGTTGGGCAGGCCCTGCGGCAGGTGTACCGAGTCAACGCACTGGGCCAGGTCGTCGGCTTCCCGCGAATGTCGCGAGGGGACCTTGAGGGAGCAGCCACCGGGTTTTACCTCGAGGGTAACCTGCTCACCGTCATCATCAGCGACCCCTCCCAGACGACGCAACTCGGGGTCTCGCTGCGGATGTCGTACCACCAGCGGCCCAACACGCTCGTGAGCGACACCGCCGGCGCCGTGGTCGCGGCCATCAACACCGCCACGAATGCCGTGACGCTCGCGACGGTCCCGGGGTCCTTCTCGAGTTCTTCGCTCTACGACATCGTCCGAGGCCGGCCGGGCTACGAGACGCTCGGCATCGACCGGGCGGCGACGCTCTCCGGCCTGACGCTGACGTTCGCGAGTGCCCTGCCGGCGGATCTGGTGGCGGGCGACATCATCAACCTCGCGGGCGAGTCCATCTACCCACAGATCCCCGTCGAGATGCACCCGCTGCTCTCTCAGAGGGTCGCGCTGAAGTGCCTCGAGGAACTGGGCGACACCGAGCATATCCAGGCGGCGGCATCGGCTCTCGCGCGCATGGAGACCGACGCTGTGAAACTGATCACGCCCCGCGTGGCCGGGAACACGGAGCGCATCGTGAACCGCGGGAGCATCTTCCGCCACCGGTGGTGAGGACAGGATGCCCTCGCAGCAACTCACCGTAACCGCCGCGGGCCTCTACCTGGCCCCAAACGATCTGGGGGACGTGCCTCCGGGGGCGCTCGCCCAGGCCGACAATGCGGTCATCAGCCGAGAGGGAGTGACGGAGCCCCGCCGGGGGCTGGAGAAGGTGGCGACGAAGTCCCTGGCCAGGCTGTTTCCCTTCAAGACGTATCTGATCGGTTGGGCGGCGTCCGGGGTGCTGTCGAGGAGCTCCGACTCCGGCGTCACCTGGACCGATTACGCCGGGACCTACCCAGCGCCCGGCTCCAAGGTCCGAGCGGTGGAGGCGAGCGGTAACCTCTACTTCACCTCCTCGGCCGGCATCCAGCGGCTCGACTCTGCCACCGGCACGCCCGAACTGGCCGGGGTGCCCGCCGGGCTCGATGCCCAGGTCTCGCTCGGCGGCGTCGGGTCGGCCGTTCCGGCGGGCAACCAGGTGGCGTACCGCTTCGTCTGGGGCAAGCGGGACGCAAACGGGAACCTGCTGCTCGGCTCCCCGACCGGTCGCGCCACGGTCGCGAATGCCGGCGCCACCACGCAGGACATCACCGTCTCGTCGACCATCCCCAAGAAGCTGCCCGCGGGCGCGTTCTACCAGGTGTACCGATCGCCGAACTCAGGGTCCGCGACGGTCAGCCCGAGCGACGAACTGGGCCTCATCTACGAGGGTACGCCGCCAGGCACCTCGACCCTCGCGTCACTCTCGCGCTCGGCAGGCGTGGTCACCGCCACCACGACCTCCGCACATAACTACGTGTCGGGAAGCACCGTCACCATCCCGGCGTCGGTGAATGCCGGATCGGGCCTGTCGGTGGCGGTCGGCTACGGGGCGTGTTCGACCTCGCCCGATGGCGTGACATGGACGTCTCGGACGATGCCTGCGGGAAACTATACCGGCGTGACGTTCGGGGCGTCGCTGTATTGCGCCGCTGGCAGCGCCGGTGCGGCCACCTCGCCCGACGGCATCACATGGACCGCCAGGACATCGCCGGCGTTCGGGGCGCTCGTGTGGAGCGGTACGCAATTTGTCGGCGTCGGCGTGACCTCCGCCTGCGCCACCTCGCCCGATGGGATCACCTGGACCGCTCGAACCGGCACCCTAAACTCGCCCTCCAGTGTGGCGTGGAACGGGTCGATCTACGTGGCCGTGTCGCAGAACTACGGCACCGACAGCGCCGCGATGGCGATGTCTTCGCCCGACGGGATCACCTGGACCGCCCGGACGATCGGCATTGGAGGGTACTCCTCGCACGCCTACTACGAGGTGGCGTGGACCGGCACCAAGTTCGTGGCGGTCGGATTCGTGCAAAGCGGGGCGACGGTCTATCCCGGGTACGCGACCTCCACGGACGGAATCACCTGGTCGGCTGCTGCCGCGATCACCACGGCTCAGACAGGGGCCGCCACGGCACTGGCGCTGAACGGCGGGACGGTCGTCGCCGCGTGGACCGCTGGCGGCAACTTCGTGTCCGCCATCAACTCCGGCGGCTCGTCGTGGAACGTGTACACGACGGGCGGCGCCGGTTCCATGTCCATCGAGTCCGCCTACTGGGTCGGCGACAAGTACGTGGCCGTGGGCCAGGGCAGTGGGTGCGCCACGTCGCCCGACGGGATCACCTGGACCGCCAGGACGATCAGTCCGGCCGGCACATACTACGGCGTGACCTCTACGTCGGTGGCGTTCTCCGCGGGCGACAAGCTCATCACCAGTACCCCAGGCGCAACGACCTTCACGTATACCGAGTCGGGCGGGGCCGGGTCCGTGTCCTCCACGCAGATGATCACGCCGCTCACCGTCGGCTACCTGGATTCGGTCCCGAGCGGCTTCATCGGCGCCGCGCTCTACACGAACCCGAGCCAGGGGACCATCCAGGCGTCGGCTGACCGAATCGCGCTCTGCCAGGACATCGCCTCCTTCCGAGGGCACATCTTCGCCGCCAACATCACCTACCCGTCGCGAGCCAGCGTCTACCTGCTCGCCGTCGGCGGCACAGGCGGGATCCAGGCCGGAGACACCGTTACCATCGACGGGGTTGTTTACACTGCCGATGCGAGCACGGAGAGCTCGGCGGGGCGGTTCTTCAAGGTCGATACCTCGGGGACGCCGGCGCAGAACATCGCCTCGACAGCTCAGAGCCTGATTCGGGTCATCAACCGGGCGTCCTCGAGCAACGTCACGGCGCGCTACCTCTCGGGAGCGGACGACGTGCCGGGGCTCATCTACCTGGAGGAGTCCACCACCAGCGCCACCATGACGATGGCGTTCTCGAGGCCGACCGTCTGGAGCGTACAGAGCCAGAAGGGGCCCGAGAACAGGAAGAACCAGATCCGCTGGTCGCCGAACGGGCAGCCGGACTCGATGCCGCTCCTCAACTTCCAGGATGTCGGCTCGATGGACCGGCCCATCCAGAAGATCCTCTCGACGCGCGACATGCTCGTAATCGTGAAGGACGACGGCATGTGGCGCCTCACGGGCTGGAACGGCATCTGGGACATCCAACCCCTCGACCCCACGCAGGGCACGCCTTCCTCCAACTCGCTCATCCCGTTCGAGAACGCCGTCTTCGGCCTCCTCGACGCCGGCGTGGCCAGGTCCACGGAGAGCGGCGTCGAGATCATCTCCACGCCGGTCTACAACGCCATCGAACCCCTGCTCGCGCCAGCCATCTCGGCGGTGGTGGAGTCCGCCGGGTTCGGCATCGCCTACCACTCGTCGCACAAGTACATCCTGTGGCTGCCATCCGCCGCGACCGACACGCTCGCCACCCAGGCCTACGTCTACGATTCGTGGACGAATACGTGGACGCGCTGGACGCCTCCCGCGGGCGTCACCGGGTGGGCGCACGGCCTCATCAGCCCCACGGACGACCGCATGTACATGGTCGACGGTACAAGCGTCTACCGGGAGCGCAAGGCGCTCGACGACACCGATCTCGTGGATGGCGCGTCGGACTCCATCAAGCACACGATCAAGTTCACCCCGCACTTCGGGCAGAACCCGGGCGCCATCCACCGGTTCCGGGAGATCGCCCTCATCTTCCGGCGGGTCAAGTTCGGCTCGGCCGAGGTCGGATTCTCCACCAACCTCAGCCCGATCGAGGAGGTCGTACAGCTCTCGGGCGGCGACTACGGATGCGACACCGAGGCGCAGACCCAGGTCACGATCCGCGTGCTCGTCCCGCTGGAGAAGAGTAGGGCCTCGCAGCTCAACGTCCGGTTCACGCACTCCAACGCGGGAGCTCCCTGCCAACTCCAGGGGGTCTCGGTCATTCACACGCCGACCAGCACGAGGGTGAGCCGGTAATGGCCAAGCCGCCTCTCCTGTCGTTGAAGGCCGAGGACTTCTCGCGGCTCATGGCGGATTACCCGGAGTTCGAGGCGCTCCTCAGGAACCTCAACCGGTTCGCGACGCAGGTCACCGCATCGCTCAACCGAGGGGCGACGTTCGCCGAGAACATCGCGTCCCAGGAAGCGACGCTCGTCTTCGATACCGACGCGACGAACGCCATCGTGTTCCCCCCGGGGCGCTCCTCGCTGACTGTGGCGCTCAGGTTGCCCCAGGGCCTGAAGGCCAAGCACGTCACCATCACGCGAGCCGTAACGGTGGACACGTCCACCCGCCAGGAATCGCCGGTGGTTCTGTCGGGCCCGGCCTGGACGACGAGCGGGGATCTCGTCATCACCGGGGTAGGCGGCACCGTGGCGAGCAGGCGCTACCGTGCCAATCTCCTTATCGTGGGAGGCTGACCGTGGCGTATGTGTCGCAGACATTCGGCCAACCGGGCGACGATCGGAAGAAGGCCCAGGCTGGAACGGCCGGGCCGGACGCCGCACCGTCGGTCGCCGGAGCGCCGTCGGCCGAGCCGCTCGCCATCGACCGAAACCCGGTCCAGTCCTTCTTCGCCGCCAACCGCGACCAGGGAGCCAAGGTGCTGTCCGGCCTCGCCGACTCACTGGGTCAGAAGATGCAGTCGGCACAGGTTGGGTTTGCGCCCACCTATGTCGCTCCGGTGTTCGATCCCGGCTACAAGGATGGGCTCTTGCGCGCGGGCGGGACCGTTACCGACCTCAACCCAACCATCGACAAGAGCAAGGCCGACCACGCTGCGTCGCTGCAGCAGTCGCAGGCCGCCGCGGCCCAGAACACGGCCGGCCTCAAACCGATCCAGGACCAGGTCGGGCAGCTTCGCAGCCAGGAGGGGCAGCAGGCCCTGCTCTCGCAGGGCGCCGGGGCGGACTACTCGAGGGGGCAGGGCCTGCTCGACTCGTGGCTCGGCTACTCCGCCATCCCGCAAAACCAGGCGACCGTCGATCGGGTTCAGTCTGGGCTCGGGGCACTCCAGAACAACGCCGCGATCGTCGATCCGCTGAATCAGAAGAAGATGAGCCTGGAGGACTACCTCAATGGCCGCTCTTAACGGCCGCGGCGCCCTCGCCGGCGGCATGTCGGGCGCGTCCGCCGGGGCCGCCTTCGGCCCCGTGGGCGCCGCCATCGGCGGCCTCGGCGGCGGCATCCTGGGCGCGCTCAGCCCCGACGGCTCCGAGTACGATGCGCGGAAGCGGGCGCTCATCGACATGGCGCTCCGGCAGATCCAGGACACCAACGCCGAGGCCGGCCAGAGCAACTACGCCACGAACCCCGACTTCCTGGGGGCCATGGAGGCGTACAGGGACCGTTCGCAGGGCGGCATGTCGGGAGCCGACCGGCTGGCCCAACAGCAGGCGATGAACGACGCGGCGACGGCCTCCAGGATGCGCGAGGGCGCCATCCTTAACGGCCTGGCGTCTCGTGGGCAGGCCGGCGGCGGCGCCGAGCTCGCCGCGCGCCTGGCGAACGCCCAAGGCACGACCACGGCCCAGTTCAACGCCGGCGCCAACCAGGCCGCCGCGGCCCAGGCGCGCGCGCTAGAGTCGCTTCGGGGCTGGGGCACCATGGCTGGTCAGCAGGCCGGTTCCCAGGACGCGATCTCGCAGTTCAACGCCCAGCAGCGGCTCAACAAGGCCGCCATGGTCGGCAACGTCGCCACCGGGAACGCCTCCGTCTACGCCCAGGACGCGCAGCGCGAGCGCCAGCAGTCGGCCGGCACGCTCCAGGGGCTCGGGAACGCCGCGAACACTGGTGTCGACATCTACCAGAAGTGGCGGAAGCAACAGCAGGACCAGGCGCCAGGCGGCGGGGGGCAGTGATGGACCCACTTCTCCTGGACTACCTGGCGAAGAAGCAGGGGCAGCCGCTCGTCCTGCGGGACGCCGGAGACCCGGAGGCCGTCCCGGCGGCTCCGACTCCGTCGCCGCCGGCGTCGGCGCCTGTGCCGGTGCAGACTCCGGCGCAGACACCGCCGGGCTCGGCTCTCGGCATGGACCCGGGGGTCCTGCGCCACCTCACGACGCTGCTCGGGCCGGAGTTCGACCCCGAGCGCTTCAGGGAGGCGCAGGGAGCCGACTGGCTGAAGACCAAGCGCAACGAGCTCAACGAGGCGGGGCAGCAGGTCGCCGCCGCCATGGGCAACGTGCCGTACCAGCCGCGCGACCCGACCTCCAGGGTCGAGCAGAACATGCTCTCGGAGCGCCGGGCGAACCTGCTCGGTACGACGGAGGCCGCGTCGAAGCTGCAGGGACTGCTCATCCAGCAGTCGCTCATGGACGCCTCGAGCCCGATGTCCCGGGTGAAGCAGCAGCAGCTCGTCACGATGGACCCCGAGTACGTTCGGCAGAGGTACGGGGGCGAGGAGGGGATCAAGAGCGTCCCGGGCTTCCTGATCGCCCAGGACATCGAGGCTCGGAAGTCTCTCGCCGACGTCAAGAAGACCGGCGCCGAGACCGAGAACTTGCAGTCCGACGTCTGGAAGAAGACCCAGGACGTCGCCGCCAAGATCCGCGAACTGGACCAGCAGTACGACCTGAAGATGAAGGAACTCGCCCAGGCGCAGAGCGAAGGCGACAAGAACCGAGCCAACACCATCACGGCGAAGCTCCTCGAACTCCAGAACACCAGGGAGATGTTCCAGGCGCAGAACCCGCGGGTCGTCACCGACCGGTACGCCTACGTCGGCCCCGGAGTTCCGCCGACCGGACTCCGCGAGAAGTTCAACGAGAAGGTGCAGGGCCCGACGCTCGAGACGGCGCGCAAGCTCGATGCGTACAGGGCCGAGTTCGAGCGGCTCGCCGCCGCGGGCAACCTGACCCGACTCAGCCCCGTCGAGACGCAGCGGATGAAGACGCTGTCCGAGGAGATCCAGGCGGCCCTCGCGCGTCGGAACGCTGCCGGGAACTCGCCGTCTCAGGCCGAGATCGAGATCGCCAAGTTGATGGTGCCCGAGCCGAACGCCTGGAAGGACACCGCGTTCCCGGACCGGATGCGGCACGCCATCGACCAGGTGAAGTCGGACATCCTGGCCGACATGGACAGCCAGGCGCGCGGATACCAGCTGGCGCCGATCCCGGAGGGGATGAGCCCTCGCGACGCCGAGGCCGGGGTTCCGCCGGTGCTCAAGGCGCCGACGATCCGAATGAAGACTCCAGGCGGGCAGACGGTGTCCGTCCCTCCTGACAAGGTCCAGGAGGCCCTCCACAAGTACAAGTTCACCCTGGAGAAGTGATGCCGGAGAAGCTCCCAGAGTGGGCCGTACCGATCGATGAGAAGGCGCCCCCGGGCGAGAGCCTGCCGAGTTGGGCAAGGCTCGCCCCTGAGGCGACCGCTGGAACGCCGGTGTCGGCCGCCGACCCTTCGGCCAAAGAGCCCCAGACGGTCGCCAGGCAGCACCCCGACGTTCCTGCGTCGGAGTCGGCAGCCCGCGGCGGACTGCAGGGTCTGTCGATGGGGTGGGGCGACGAGCTCTCGGCCGGACTCGCCTCGGCGATGCCCTTTCTGGACCGGGAGGCCACCGCCCCGACGGCCCGGATCCCGGGGGACTCGCTCCTCGACAGGTACCTGAGGGCCAGGGCGTTCTACCGCGGCAGGAACGAGGCTGCCGAGGCGGCGAACCCGGGCTCCTATGTGGCCGGGATCGTGGGAGGCTCCCTCGTGCCCGCCTTGGCGACGTCCGGCGCCGGCGCCGGCGCAGGCGCCGGGGCTGCGGCCGGCCGGGTGGCCGGTGGCGCCAAGGCGCTACTCCAGGCCGCTGGACAGGGCGTGGTGGCTGGGGCAGGCTTCTCGGATGCCTCTACGCCCTTCGGAATCGCTAGCGATAGTGCTCTCGGGGGTGCTCTCGGCGTTGCTGGCTACGGAGCGGGCAAGGCGCTGGAGAAGGGCGCTTCCTACGTTGGCGGGGCGCTCTCTCGGGCGATTGACGCGGCTCGTGCTCGGGCCGGCGTTCAGGCGGCAAAGGAAGTAGGGGAGCAGATCCAGTCGGCCGCGGGGCAGCTTGGGGCGGAGACTCAGAAGGGCTCGCGCTACGTCGAGAACCTGATGCGGCTCGAGGAGTCCATGACTCCCGAGCAGAAGGCGCTGTATGAGGGGCTGAAGGCGAAGGGCGTCGTTCCCGGACTGCAGCAGTCGGTGGCTCAGGGGACGCTCGACGCGCTGCCCCAGCAGGCCGGGAGCATCGCCGCGAAGCAGGCAGCCCTGGACGCTCTCCGGGAAGGCGCAGAGCAGGCGACGGCGGAGCGGGCGCAGGGGCTGATGCGCCCGCAGTTCGGAACGGACGTCAAGTCATTCCTCAAGTCCTACGCCGAGCCGCTTGCGTGGTCCTATGCCGGCAACAAGCTGGCGGAGTGGATGGGCGCCACCCCGGAAGAGCGGGCGCTCGCGGCCGGAGCGGCCGGCGTCATCGGCGGCAGGACCAGGGCCGGCAAGGCCCTGATGGCGCGCGTGACCCGGCCGGGCAACCAGATCGCCATGAGCGAAGTCGCCGGAGCTGCGGCCCGTGGGCTGAGCAGCGCCGCACAGCCGATCGTCCGGTTCGGCGTGCCGGCGGCCGCCATGGCGTTCACCAGCGAGGCCAAGGCGCAGCCGCAGTCGACGCCCGAGGTGCTCCAAGGCCTCGTGTCCGGCAAGGCGCAGCCGCCGCCAGCGCTGGCCCCGTACCTTTCATCGTTGCGGGACGCTGCGTCGAGAGGCGGTGACGCGCTGGCCGCCAACCACTTCCTGCTCTACAACAACGACCCCAAGTACCGGGCCGCCATGGACTCGATCTCGCAGGGCAAGGAGCCGGCGACGCAGCCGTAGGCGCCGCCCCGGAGGCTGCCGGGCCGCGGGCGATACTCGGGACGTGGCCACTCCCGGACCCGCCCTCCTCTGGCGCTACCGCCAACGCACCGGCGAACTGCTGCACGGCGATGTCCTGTTCGCGCGCGGCTACGCTGGCCGCGGTGAGGGCAAGAACAACCCCGCCATGCAGGGCGTCCGGGCGACCGGGCCGATCCCGCAGGGCTCCTACCAGATCGTCGGCCCGCCGCACGCGGGCGGCCACATGGGCCCGGACGTGCTGTACCTCGCCCCGGCGCCCGACAACGTCATGTTCGGCCGCGGCGGGTTCTTCATCCACTCGGACTCGATCCACGCCCCCGGCACCGCCAGCGAGGGCTGCATCGTCATCGACCCGCCGCGTCTGCGCTGGGCCATCTGGGACAGCGGCGACCACTACCTGCTCGTCGAGAGCGGGGACGAACCCGAACCACCGGCGGCCGGAGCCGCCAAGGAGCCCACCGCATGAGACCGCTCGCCCGCTGCTACCTGCTGACCGCCCTCGCCCTCCTCGCGCTGCCGCTGCTCGCCCTGGCGCAGGCCGTCGTCGCACCGACCATCAACCCCGATGACCTCGGCCAGCTCCTCGGCGTCGCGCTCCAGGCGCTCTCGCTGAGCGGCCCGGCGCGCTGGTTCTCGCTCCTCTTCGTCGGCGTCCTCGCGGCGGTCTGGCTGGTCCGCAAGATGGTGCCCGCGACGAGCGGGGCCGGCGCCTTCATCCGCACCGACGAGGGCGGCACGCTCCTCGGCTGGCTCGTCTCCGCGGCCGGCGCGCTGCTCGCCAAGGCCATCGTGGGCGGCCCGATCACCTGGCCCCTCGCCGCGGCGGCCTTCGTGGCGGCGGCCGGCGGCACCGGCGCGCTCTGGTCGCAGGGCCGGCGCCTGCTGCGCCTCTTCGTGCCGCTCGTCTCCAAGATCCCCGGCATCGGCGGTCCGCTCGCGGCGCTCCTCGGCTACCTCTCGGGCGCGACCGCCCCGGCCTCGGTGGATGCTGCGGCGGCCGCGGCCTACAAGCCGCTCTCGCCGGCTCCGACGGCGCAGCAGGCGGCCGACCTCCTCGCGCAGCCTCCGAGCGAGACGCCGTGACCGGCGCGTTCACCTGCGGCCGCCGCCGAGCGGATGGCCTGGCGGACCCCGACAGCCCGTTCGTCGGCGCCGGCGCGGGCCTCGACACCTGGCGCGCCGACGGCACCTGCAGTTACTGCGGCTCACTGAACGAGGCGACGCTCATGGCCCGCCTCGAGGCGGGCGACGTCGAGCTCACGCCGACCGACAAGTCCTACAAGGTCTACGTGCGCAACGCGGGTGGGGATCCCTTCCAGCAGACCTACCGCGACTGCCCGGCCGGCAGCCCGCCGCACATGCCGGACGCCTGCGAGCACTGGGTCACGCGGGAGACGAGCGAGACCAAGTTCTACTTCCAGCATCTCGACGAGCAGCAGCGGCGTCGCTTCGTCGAGCTGCTCAACGAGAAGAAGATGAAGCTGGGCTACCCCGGCCACTTCTACCGCCTGCCGTTCTTCATCTCTAGGGGCGGCGCAACATGACGCGCTTCGGGCTCGTGCTGGCGGCCGCCTTGGCGGCGGGGCCGGCGGCGGCGGGCGAGCCGCCAGCACCGCCCGAGGGTCACCCGCCCGTCGTCGTCAAGGCGGGCACGACGTGGACCGCTCCCCCGGGTGACGGCATCTGCCTCGCCCAACCGGCGTGGACGTACCAAGTCGAGCTCCGGCGCTGGGACCGAGAGCGCATCGCCGCCGCCGTCGCGCTCGCCGAGGACCGGCCGCTCAAGGTCGTCGCCTGGTCGGCCGGCGTCGGCGTCGCGGTCGGCCTCGTCGCCGGCGCCATTCTCCATGCGAGGGCGCACTGATGGACCCGGTGAGCGTCGCGCTGCAGATCTCGGGGTTCCTGGGCGCCGTGTTCGCCGCCGCGGTCGGGTGGTCGATCCGGCGGAACGTCC
>DASTGK010000538.1:0-3655 GCA_035719085.1 Anaeromyxobacteraceae bacterium | reverse complement strand
GGTGGCGGCCACGCCCACGCTGCCGGAGCAGGCCGCCTGCGCCCGCCTGCCGCCCCACGTGCGCGGCGAGCCGCTCGACGCCCCCCTGGCGCTCGAGGACGGGCTGGCGCACCTCTCCATCGCGCCCATCGCCGACCGCGGCGAGGTGCTCGGCGAGCTGGTGCTGGTGCACGACATGAGCTTCCTCGACCGGCGCGCCACGCTGGCGAGCCGCGCCACCTTCCTCGCCTTCGCGCTCGTCGGCCTGGCCGCCTCGGTGGCCACCGTGCTCGCGGCCCGCTTCTCCTGGCGCTCCTGGACCGCCGAGCTGCGCCGCATCCTGGCCGCCCCCTTCCGCGCCACCGGCGACGTCGCCACCACCCGCTCCTTCCGGCCGGTGCTGGCCGACGTGCGCGACCTCGTCTCCCGGCTGGCGGCCGAGGAGGCGGCCGAGAGCGGCGCCCGCTGGTCGGCCGAGCGGCTGCGCCACGTGCTGCAGCGCGACCTGCAGGGCGAGGGGATCATCGTGGCCGCCAACCGCGAGCCCTACATCCACGAGCGCGGCCCCGACGGGCAGCCGCGCGTGGTCCACCCGGCGAGCGGCCTCGTCACCGCGCTCGAGCCGGTGATGCGCGCCTGCTCCGGCACCTGGGTGGCGCACGGCGGCGGCGCCGCCGACTTCGAGGTGGTCGACGAGCGCGACCGGGTGCGGGTGCCGCCGGGCGACGGCGCCTACTGGCTCAGGCGCCTGCGGCTCACCGAGGAGGAGGAGCGGGGCTACTACTACGGCTTCGCCAACGAGGGGCTCTGGCCGCTCTGCCACGTGGCCCACACCCGGCCCGAGTTCCGCGCCGCCGACCACGCGCAGTACCAGGCGGTCAACCGGCGCTTCGCCGAGGCGGTGGCCCAGGAGGCCGAGGTCGAGGACCCGATCGTGCTGGTGCAGGACTACCACTTCGCGCTCCTGCCGAAGCTGGTGCGCGAGCGGTTGCCGCGCGCCACCATCCTCGCCTTCTGGCACATCCCCTGGCCCAGCGCCGAGCGCTACGGCATCTGCCCCTGGGAGCGCGAGCTGCTCGAAGGGCTGCTCGGCGCCTCCATCCTCGGCTTCCACACGCAGGCCCACTGCAACAGCTTCCTCGAGTCGGTCGACCGCTTCCTCGAGGCGCGCCTCGACCGCGAGCGCAGCTCGGTCGTCATGGGCGGCCGCGAGACGCTGGTGCGCCCCTACCCCATCTCCATCGAGTGGCCGAGCCGCTGGCTGGCCGGCGCGCCGCCGGTGCCCGACTGCCGCGCCGAGGTGCGCCGCGAGCTCGGCCTGCCGAAGGGCGCGCTGCTCGGCGTCGGCGTCGACCGGCTCGACTACACCAAGGGGGTGGAGGAGCGGCTCCTCGCCGTCGAGCGGCTGCTGCAGCGCGCCCCCTCGCTGCGGGGCCGCTTCTGGTTCGCCCAGCTGGCGGCGCCGAGCCGCATCGCCATCCCGGCCTACCAGGCGCTCAACGAGCGGGTGGAGCAGCTGGCGGCTCGCATCAACCAGCAGTTCGGCGACGGCTACCGGCCCATCGTGCTCCTGCGCGCCCACCACGAGCCGCCGGACATCTTCCGGTTCTACCGCGCCGCCGACCTCTGCTACGTCTCCAGCCTGCACGACGGCATGAACCTCGTCGCCAAGGAGTTCGTGGCGGCGCGCGACGACCTGCGCGGCGTGCTGGTCCTCTCCCGCTTCACCGGCGCCGCCCGCGACCTCACCGAGGCGCTGGTGGTCAACCCCTACGACCTCGAGGCGGCCAGCACCGCGCTCCTGGCGGCGCTGGAGATGACGCCGGCGGAGCAGGAGGAGCGGATGCGCTCCCTGCGCGCCTTCCTGGCCGAGTTCAACGTCTACCGCTGGGCCGGGCGCATGCTGCTCGACGCCACGCGGCTGCGCCGGCGCGACCGGCTGGCCCTGAAGCTCGGCGGCGGCCCGGCGGCGGGCGAGGGGCGGGCGTGACGCGGCTCCTCGGCCCGGCGGGGCGCGAGGCCCTGGCGCGGCTGGCCGCCGACCGGAGCCTCGTGGCGCTCGACTTCGACGGGACGCTCGCCCCCATCGTCGACGACCGGCACGCCGCCGCGATGCGGCCGCGCACGCTCGCCCTGCTCCGCCGCGTCGCCGACCGCTACCCGTGCGTCGTCGTCTCCGGCCGCGCGCGCGACGACGTGGCGGCGCGGCTGCCCGGGGTGGCGCTCCGCGAGGTGGTCGGGAACCACGGCGCCGAGGCGGCGGGCGAGGCCGATCCGGGGTGGCGCGGCGCGGCGCGCGCCTGGGCCCGGGCGCTCCGCCGGGCCGCCACCGGGCTGGCCGGCGTCGAGGTGGAGGAGAAGGGGCTCTCGGTCACCGCCCACTACCGGCACGCCGAGGCCCCGGCGGCGGCGCGCCGGGCGCTCCTCGCGGCGGCCCGCGCCCTGCCGGGCGGCCGGGTGGTGCCGGGCAAGCGCGTCGTGAGCGTGGTGCCGGCCGAGGCGCCCGACAAGGGGGACGCGGTGGCCGCCGCCGCCCGGCGCCACGGCGCGCGCCAGGTGCTCTTCGTGGGGGACGACGTCACCGACGAGGACGCCTTCGGCCGCGACCTCGGCGCCCCGGCGGTCGACGCGCGGGTGGGGCGGCGGCGCGCCAGCCGGGCCCGCTGGTACCTGCGCGACCAGGCGGAGGTGGACGAGCTGCTCCGGCTCCTGCTGGCGCTGCGCCCCGGGTGACAGCCCGCGGGGTGCGTGCTAGACCGGGCGCGCCTCCCCGCCCTTTGCCCCGAGTGACCGAATGCTCCTGCTGCGGGACGCCCAGCGAAGCGACCTCCCGGGGCTCCGGCGGCTCGCCGCGGTGCTCGACTCGGTCAACCTGCCGGACGACGCGCGGGCGCTCGGGGAGATCGTCGACCGCTCCATCGCGAGCTTCACCGGCCGCATCCGCGATCCGCTGAGGCGCGCCTACGTCTTCGTCGCCGAGGACCTGGAGCGCGGCCGGCTGGTCGGCACCTCGATGGTCATCGCGCAGCACGGCACGCGCGCGTCGCCCTGCACCTTCTTCAACGTCCTCGAGCGGGAGCACTACTCCTCGTCGCTCGACCGCCACTTCCGCCACCGCATCCTCTCGCTCGGCTACCACTTCGACGGGCCGACCGAGATCGGCGGCCTGGTGGTCCACCCCGGCTCGCGCGGCGAGCCCTGGAAGCCGGGCAAGCAGCTCGCCTACGTCCGCTTCCTCTACATGGCGATGCACCCGGAGCGCTTCCGCGAGACGGTGCTGGCCGAGCTCATGGCGCCGCTCTCGCGCGACGGCCGCAGCGTCTTCTGGGAGGCCTTCGGCCGCCGCTTCACCGGCCTCGACTACCAGACCGCCGACAAGCTCTCGCGCCAGAACAAGGAGTTCATCCAGCAGCTCTTCCCGCCGTTCGACGTCTACGTGAGCCTGCTGCCGCCCAAGGTGCAGAAGGTGCTCGGCGCCGTCGGCCCGCGCACCCGGCCGATCCAGGGGATGCTGGAGCGGCTCGGCTTCCGCCCGGTGGGGCGCATCGACCCGGTCGACGGCGGGCCGCACTACGAGGCCCGCCTCGCCGACGTCTCGCTGGTGCGCGGCTACCGCGCGGCCAGGCTCCTCCCCACCCCGCTCGCCGGCGCGGCGCCGGAGGCGCTCGTGGCGCTC
>DASTGK010000537.1:0-16955 GCA_035719085.1 Anaeromyxobacteraceae bacterium | reverse complement strand
GCCCGGATGGCCGCCCCGCGGGCCACGAGGAGGTCGCGCACCTGGAGCAGCGCCCGCGAGGTGTCGCGCAGGGCCGGCTCGATCACCACCAGCGAGCCGCCCGGCGCCAGCGCCGCGAGCGCCTCCTCGAGCAGGGCGGCCCGCCGCGCCGCCGCCCCCTCCCCCGTCCAGAGCTCGTTGAGGACGTGGCCGAGCAGGATGACGTCGGGGCGCCCCCCGCCGAGCAGCGCCGAGAGCGGCCCGCCGCTCGCCGGGTTCCACTCGCGGGTGGCGAGCGGCTCGCCGGCGAGGCGCGCCAGCTCGCGCGCGGTGGCGAGGGCCGCCTTGGAGCGGTCGCCCGCCGTCACCTGGGCCGCGCCGGCGTCGAGGGCGGCGAAGGCGAGCGGCCCGGGGCCGCTGCCGAGGTCGAGGACGGTCCGCGGCCGGCGAGGCAGCTCGGAGAGGACGCCGCGCGCCTGCAGGTAGGAGATGGGCCAGTAGAAGAGCAGGTAGGCGCCGAGCAGCCGCGGCTCGTCGAGGTAGCGGGCGCCGGCCAGCTCGCGCTCGCGGGTGAGCCCGGTGGAGAGGCGCGTCACCGCCGCCCCCACCTCGCGCAGCTCGTCGGGCAGGAGCGCGTCGGGCGGCGGGCGCGGGCCACCCCGGCGCGGGCCGCGGCGGGCGGCGCGCCAGGTGGCGAGGAGGCGCGGGATCCAGGCGGCGAGGTCGTCGGCGGGGGAGCGCACGAGCCGCTTCTACCGCGGCGGCGCCGCTCACGGAATGGCCGTGCGCAGCTCGTCGGCCGCCACCGGCCGCTGCCGGCGGATGAGCTCGCGGGCCACCTCCACCTGCCCGAAGATGCCCCAGAGCAGGACGCCCTTCACCCGGCCGAGCTCCAGGTAGTAGACGACGCCCTGGCGCATGCCGCCGCGCCAGCTCGTGACGAGCTCCATGCGCGCGTCGAGCTTGCCCACCGCCTCGTACCCGAGGTCGAACAGGTCCGAGTAGAAGAACGGCAGGTGGAGCCAGGTGACCGGCTGGCCGGCCATGGCCCGCCCCGCCTCGCGCCCCATGGTGAGGGCGTTGTCCTCGTGCTCCACCCGCACCCGCTCGCCGAGCGCCGGCGACCAGACGCGGGCCACGTCGCCCGCGGCCCAGACGTCCGGGGCGCTGGTGCGCAGCCCCTCGTCGACGTCGACGCCGTCGGAGACGGCCAGGCCGCCCGACTCGGCCAGCGCCGTGTCCGGCCTGATGCCGAGCCCCGCCACCACCACGTCGCAGAGCACCCGCTCGCCGCCGGTGGTGCGCACCAGCAGCCGGTCGCCGGCCTCCTCGAGGCCGGCCACCGAGTGGCCGCGCAGCAGGCGCACCCCCTTCTCCTCGTAGTAGCGGGTGACGTAGCCGGAGAGCTCGGCCGGCCAGACGCGGGCGCCGAGGCCGGTCTCCGGGAAGATCATGGTGACGTCGCGGCCGTCGCGGGAAAGCCCGGCGGCGATCTCGGTGCCGATGAAGCCGCCGCCCACCACCACCACCGCGCCCGGGCTGGCGCGCAGCCGGTCGTAGTCGGCGAGCGTGCGGAAGTGGATGACCCGGTCGCCGCCGATGGGCAGCTTGCGCGGCGTGCCGCCGGTGGCGAGGAGCAGCTTCTCGTAGCGGTACTGCTCCCCCCGCTCGTCCACCACCTCGTGCTTCTTCGGGTCGAGCGCCACGGCGCGCCGGCCGGCGTGGTGCACGAGGCCGGTGAGCGCCGGCAGGAAGACGGCGCCCCGATCGCCCCCGGCCCAGAGCCCCTTGGAGAGCGGCGGGCGCGCGTAGGGCGGCACCCGCTCGTCGCCGATCATGCCGAGCGAGCCCTCCGGGTCGAGCTCGCGGATGGCTGCCGCGGCCGCGTGGCCGGTCATCCCGCCGCCGACGATCAGGTACTTGTACGCGTGCATGACGCTCCCGTCCTCGAGCGCCGACAGGCCCGCCCGAGCCCTGTACCTTCTCCCCGCGCCGGGCGCGCCGCAGCGCCGGTTGGGGCCTGCGCCCGAGAAGGGGTCCACGCCGGTTCACGGCGCGCACACCCATCGGAGACGGCGATGCGCCGCGCTGCGGCGCGCTTAGATCGCACCTGATCAACCCCTGGACCCGGAGGTCGCGCGTGCAGCTCGGCATGGTGGGACTCGGCCGGATGGGCGGGAACATGGCCCGGCGGCTCCTCGCAGCAGGCCACGCCGTCGTGGCCTTCGACCGGAGCGCGGAGGCGGTGCAGGCGCTCGCCAAGGGCGGCGCCACCGCCGCCGCGTCGCTCCACGACCTGGTCGATCGGCTCGAGACGCCGCGCGCCGTCTGGGTGATGCTCCCCGCCGGCCCGCCGACCGAGGCGACCGTCCACGAGCTCGGCTCGCTGCTCGCGCCGGGCGACGTCGTGGTGGACGGCGGCAACTCGCGCTTCAAGGACGACGTGCGGCGGGCCAAGGAGCTCCTCCACCGCGGCGTCCGGTACGTCGACGCCGGCACCTCGGGCGGCGTCTGGGGGGCGGAGCGCGGCTACTGCCTCATGGTGGGCGGGCCGAGCGCGGCGGTGGAGCGGCTCGCGCCGGTGCTCTCGTCGCTCGCGCCGGGGCGCGGCGCCGTCGAGCCGACGCCCGGGCTGCCGCCCGGCACCGCCAGCCAAGGCTGGCTCCACTGCGGCCCGGCCGGCGCCGGCCACTTCGTCAAGATGGTCCACAACGGCATCGAGTACGGCCTGATGCAGGCCTACGCCGAGGGGTTCGACATCCTCCGGAACGCCGGGCGCGACACGCTCCCCGAGGAGGAGCGCTACGACCTCGACCTGCCGGCCATCGCCGAGCTCTGGCGGCGCGGCTCGGTCGTCTCCTCCTGGCTCCTCGACCTCGCCGCCCGGGCGCTCGCCGAGGACCCGGCGCTCCTAGGCTACGAGGGGCGCGTCGAGGACTCGGGCGAGGGGCGCTGGACGGTCGAGGCGGCCGTCGCCGAGGCGGTGCCGGCCGAGGTGATCACCGCCGCCCTCTACGCCCGCTTCCGCTCGCGCCAGGAGCACACCTTCGGCGAGCGGCTCCTCTCGGCGCTCCGCCGCCAGTTCGGCGGCCACGGCGAGGCGACGCGGGAGGGCCGGTGACCGCGCCGGTGACCGCGCCGGAGAACGGCCGGGCCGAGCGGCCGGGCGACCCGTGCCTGCTCGTCATCTTCGGCGCCACCGGCGACCTGACGCAGCGCAAGCTCCTGCCGGCGCTCTACAACCTTCGGGCGCTCGGCCTCCTCCCGCGCGAGCTGGCCGTGGTGGCGGCGGTGCGCCGGGCCATGGACGACGAGGTTTTCCGCGCCGAGGCCACGGCCGCCATGCGGGCCTTCGCCACCGGCCCCGTCGACGAGGCTTCCTGGGGCGAGTTCCGGGCCCGGCTCCACGTCGTCTCGGGCGACCAGGAGGCGGCCGAGACCTACCGCGAGCTGGCCGACCGGCTCGCCATCCTCGACGCGCAGTACGGCACGGGCGGCAACGCCCTCTTCTACCTGGCGACGCCGCCCGAGGCCTTCGGCCCCATCGTGCGCCAGCTCGGGGCGGCCGGGCTGCTGCGCGCCGATGGGGACCGCTGGCGGCGCGTGGTGGTGGAGAAGCCCTTCGGGCGCGACCTGGAGAGCGCCGAGGCCCTCAACCGCGAGCTGGCGGCGGCGCTCCGCGAGGACCAGATCTTCCGCATCGACCACTACCTGGGCAAGGAGACGGTGCAGAACCTGCTCGTCTTCCGCTTCGCCAACGGCATCTTCGAGCCGGTCTGGAACCGGCGCTACGTCGACCACGTGCAGATCTCGGTGACCGAGGAGCTGGGGGTGGAGGGGCGCGGCGGCTACTACGACCGGGCCGGCGTGCTGCGCGACATGATCCAGAACCACATCTTCCAGCTCCTCGCGCTCGTGGCCATGGAGCCCCCCTCGACGCTGGCCGGCGAGGCGGTGCGCAACGAGAAGGTGAAGGCGCTCGAGGCCATCCGGCCGCTCCCGCCCGAGGCGCTCCTCGCCGCCACGGTGCGCGGCCAGTACGGCGAGGGGTTCGTGGGCGGCAAGAAGGGGCCGGGCTACCGGGGCGAGCCCAAGGTGGCCCCCGACTCGCGCACCGAGACCTTCGCGGCGCTGCGGCTCGAGGTGGAGAACTGGCGCTGGGCCGGCGTGCCCTTCTACGTCCGCTCCGGCAAGCGGCTGCCGACGCGCGACAGCCGCATCGTCATCCAGTTCAAGCGGCCGCCGCTCATGCTCTTCCGCGAGGCCGGCCTCGAGCAGGTGGAGCCGAACCGGCTCGAGATCCGGGTCCAGCCGGAGGAGGCCATCTGCATCTCCATGAAGGCCAAGGTCCCCGGGCCGCGCATCCGGCTCGAGGAGGTGAACCTCTCCTTCAGCTACCGCGACTTCGGCCCGCTGCCGCAGGCCACCGGCTACGAGCGGCTCATCTACGACTGCCTGATCGGCGACGCCTCGCTCTTCCACCGCGCCGACATGGTGGAGGCGGCCTGGCGCGTCGCCACCCCGGTGCTCGACCTGTGGCAGTCGCTCCCGGCGCGCGACTTCCCCAACTACGCCGCCGGGTCGCCCGGCCCGGCCGCGGCCGACGAGCTCCTGGCGCGCGAGGGTCGCCGCTGGGTGAACCCGTGACGGCGCGCCCCCGGGTGCTCGTCGGGGCCGATCCGGAGGGGGCGGCCCGACTCGCCGCGGCGGAGGTGGTCCGGCGAGCGCGCGGGGCCGTCGCCGCCCGCGGCCGGTTCGTGGTGGCGCTCGCCGGGGGCCAGACGCCGCGCCGGCTCCACGCGCTCCTCGCCGGCCCGTACGCCGGCCTCGTCGACTGGGGCCGGGTGCAGGTGCTCCTCGGCGACGAGCGCCGGGTGCCCCCCGATCATCCGGCCTCCAACTACCGGATGGCCCGGGAGACGCTCCTCGGCCTCGTCCCGCTCCCCCCGGGGAACGTGCGGCGCTGGCTGGCCGAGGATCCCGAGCCGGACCGCGCCGCCGCCGCCTACGAGGGCGGGCTGCGGGCGCTCTTCCCGGACGGCGCCCCCAGGCTCGACCTCGCCCTCCTCGGCCTCGGGCCGGACGGCCACGTCGCCTCGCTCTTCCCGGGCAGCCCGGCGCTCGCCGAGCGGCGCCGCTGGGCCGTCGCCGCCCCCGGGCCCGGGGCCGGACCCCTCCGGCTCACGCTCACCTGGCCGGTCCTGCTGGCCGCCCGGACGGTGCTGCTGCTCGCCGTGGGGCGCGACAAGGCGGCGCGGGCGGCCGAGGTGCTCGGCGGCCCCGGGCCGCTCCCGGCGCAGCGGCTCTGGGAGGGCTCCGGGGAGCTCGTGGCGGTGCTCGACGCCGGCTCGGCCCACGTCCTGCGCGGGGGGCGCGTCGCGGAAACTGGCCCGACCGGCGGGTTCGTGGTCTGATTCGCCTCATGCCGAAGACCCGGGCGAAGCCCCCCGTCGCCAAGAAGCCCGCGCCCAAGGCGCCCGCCGCGGCCACGGCCGGCCGTCCCGCGCCGCTCACCGAGCGTCTCCACGTGAGGCCCGGCACCACCATCGTGGTGCTCGGCGCCCCCGCCGGCTACCGCGTCAAGCTCGGCCCGCTGCCCGAAGGCGCACGGCTGGTGAACGTAGTGCCGGCCGAGGCGGCCTTCGTGCACCTCTTCGCCCGCGACGGCGCCGCCCTCTCCTCGCGCCTGCGCGAGGTCTCGCCGCGCCTCACCGACGACGCCACGGTCTGGGTCAGCTACCCCAAGGCCGACTCGGGCGCCGGCTCCGACCTCAACCGCGAGAAGGTCTGCGCCATCGCCGGCCCCTTCGGCCTGGCGCCGGTCTCGCAGGTGGCCGTCGACAAGATCTGGTCGGCGCTCCGCTTCAAGCGGGTCGAGAAGTAGCCGGCCCCCCGGCCGGCCCGCCCTGCGCGTCGGCCGGCAGGGGCACCTCCACCACCAGCCCGTCGCTCGCCACCTCCACGCCGGGGAACTCGGCGCTCGCCTGCTCGAGCAGCGTCGCCGTGTCCCGGTCGTAGCGGGTCGAGAGGTGGGTGAGGAGCAGGCGGGACACCCCGGCCTCCCGCGCCACGCGCGCCGCCTCGCGGGCGGTGGCGTGGCGCGTCTCCTCGGCCCGCGCCTGCTCGGCGTCGCCGAAGGTCGAGTCGTGGACCAGGAGGTCGGCGCCGCGCGCCGCCTCGACCGTGCCGGCGCAGGGCCGGGTGTCGCCCGTCACCACCACGGTGCGGCCGCGCCGGGCCGCGTCCAGCACCTGCCACGGCTCGACGCGCCGGCCGTCCGGGAGCTCCACCGCCCGGCCGTGCTGCAGCTCGCCGAAGCGCGGGCCGGGCGGGACGCCGAGGGCCAGCGCCTTCTCCGGGTGGAAGCGGCCGGGCCGCCCGTCCTCCACCAGCGCCCAGCCCACGCTCGCGATCTTGTGCTCGGTGGGGAAGGGGACGAGCGCGCAGCCGTCGCGCCGCACCGCCTCGCCGGGGCGCACCTCGTGGATGCGCACCTCGAAGGAGAGCTTCTCGGTGCCGGTGAAGAGCATCACGTCCAGGATCTTCTTCGCCGGGCGCGGGCCGTACAGGTCCATGGGCGCCTCGCGCCCCTGCATCGAGAGCGTGCGCAGGAAGCCGATGGCGCCGAGGTAGTGGTCGGCGTGGAAGTGGGTGAAGAAGATGGCCGCCACGTCGAAGCCGGTGGCGTACCGGATCATCTGGCGCTGCGTCCCCTCCCCGCAGTCGACGAGGAAGAGCTCCCGCTCGCGCCGGACGGCGAGCGCCGTCAGGTTGCGGCCGATGGTCGGCTGGGCGGCCGAGGTGCCGAGGAAGGTGAGCCGGAGCATCCCGGGCAATCTAGACGGCGGCGGGCGAACGCGAAATACCCGGACGCGACCGGGGGCGGCCGCCGGCCCGGCGGCGGCCATGCCCCGGCGTCACTTCGGCGGCAGGCCGTGCACCTCGCGCACGCCGGTCGTCCCCCGCGAGTGGCACTGGGCGCACCGCTCGGTGGTGCCCGAGGTGTTGCGGGCGGCGTGGTCCCGGCCGAAGGCGTCGGCGTGGCAGGAGAGGCAGGCGGCGGCGATGGGGAGCGTCCTCGGCTCGCCCGCGACGTGGGCGGCGGTGGCGGCGTGGCGGATGGAGGCGGTCTCGTTGGCCACCGTGGGGGCGGCGCCGGCCGGGATCGCCTCGAGCGCGAAGGTGTCCGCGGCGTGGCAGGCGGTGCAGTCGGCCAGCCGGTTCGGGTAGGCGACGTCGTCGAAGAAGTACGGCGAGCCGCCGTAGCCGTAGACGACGTGCGGCTCCACCGTGGCGAGCGTGGCGGGCCCCTGCCCCTCGCCGGTGTGGATGCGGTGGACCATCACCTTGAGGTGGATGCTCCGCTCCTCGACGCCGTCGTAGGTGCCGTACTGCGTGTCGCCGTAGACGGTGGCCAGGTTCACGTTGCCGCCGGCGTCCTTGGGGCGGCGCCCCCAGTCGGTGCCGTCCGGCGTGTGGCACATGACGCAGTAGGCCGGGTCGTGGCGCAGGCCGCCGTGGAGGCTGAGCTCGAGGTGGCACGTCCGGCACCGGTCGCGCTCCACCACGGCGCGGCGCGGGGCCGGGGCGCCGCCGGGCCAGCTGCCGAAGGCGGTGTCCACCTCGACCACGGCGTTGTCGGCGTACTCGGTGATGGTCTCGCCGGTGTAGGGCCAGGCGAAGGCGTCGGTGGCCGGGTCGTAGAGGGTGGTGGCCGCCTGGCGGCGCGCCTCCGAGCCGATGGTCCAGGTGCCGGTGGCGCCGGCCGGGACCGTCGCCTTGAACGTGTAGCCGTACTGGCCGAGCGCGTCGGCCACGCTGGTGAGCGGCACGAGCTCGGTGACCGGGACGTTGCCCGACTGGTAGTCGGAGGTCGGGCCGGCCAGCGTGAAGGCGACGCGGGTCAGGGCGCGCGGGACCGGGCTCTGCGGGTCGGTGGCCGGCGCCGGGGCGCCGAGCGCGCCGATGGGGCCGTTCCGGTCGGCGAGCGTGAAGACGACGGTGGGCGCCAGGCCGGGCGCGAGGCTCGAGACGCTCACGATCCGGAGCGTCAGCTGGTCGAAGTGCGGGCTCTGGATCGGCGCCACGTGGATGTCGGCGATGGGGGCGCGCACCGTCGGCCGGGTCGGCCCGGGCACGTGGCACTCCACGCACTTGGTGTCGTCCGGCTGCGGGCCGCCCGGGTGGGCGAAGTGGACGAGGTCGGTGATGGGGCCGGACCCGAACCAGACGTCCGGGTGGCAGCCCTCGCAGGTGCGGCGCGAGATGGCCTGCTCGGTGGCCGAGGCCTGCGGCGCGCCGGCGTGGCAGGCGTCGCAGTCGCGCAGGTCGCGCGGGTAGCCGATCCCCTCGGCCACGAGCCGCGCCGGCTGGCCGTTGTCGGTGCGGGCGGCGACCTGCCCCGGCACGAAGGCGGTGCTGCGGACGCCGACGATGGCGAAGCGCGCGCCCGGGGCGAGCTTGTTGCGGCCGGGCGCGTAGGGCAGCGGCAGCGCCGCGGCCGACGGCAGGGCGGGGGCCGGGGCGGTGGAGGAGGCGAGCGCCAGCGTGGGCAGCTTCTTGCCGCGGTGGATCCGGTGGACCATGCGGCCGAGGTCGAGCGGGTTGGGGTCGGTGAGCGGCGTGGCGCCGCCAACCGCGCCGGCGCGCACCGTGAGCGCAGCGGCGCCGGACTGGCCGCCGGCGGTGGCGGTGAGCGTCACCACCGTGTCGGCCGAGATCGCGAGCGGCGGCGTGTAGTCGACGGCCGCCCCGCTCGTGGCCGAGAGCGTCCCCAGGCCGGCCGGCGAGAGCGTCCAGGCGATGGGGCCGGCCACGCCGGTGAGCGTGGCGGTGAAGCGGCTCGGCCCGGTGCCGGCCACCATGGCCTGCGCCGAGGGGCCGACCGCGACGGCCGGCGGCGTGGCCGCGGGCGGCGTCACGTTGACGGTGACCGGGAAGGAGAGGCCGGCGGCGGTGGCGGTGAGCGTGACGGCGGTGGGGGCGGCGACGGCGGCGGGCGGCGTGTACTGGACCGACGGGCCGCTCCCGGCGGAGAGCGTCCCCGGGTCGGCGGCGCCGAGCGACCAGCCCACCGCCGCGGTCGACTGCAGGAGCGTGGCGGTGAAGGTGGTGGCGCCCGAGCCAGCGAGGACGTCGCGCGAGTCGGGGTTGACGGTGAGCGCCCGCGCCGGCGCGGCTGGGTCGGCGGTGTCGGGGTCGGCGTTCTGGATGGTGTGGCAGGTGAGGCAGAGCCGGACGCCCAGCCGGACGCCGCCGTGGGCCGCGAGCGTGCCGTGGCACCGCTCGCAGCTCTGGGTGAGGACCGTCTCGCGCTGGGCCGGCGCCGGGCCGCCCCCGGGGGCGAAGTCGTAGGTGACCGAGGTGGCGCGGGTCTTGGCGGGCGCGCCGCCGAGCCAGAGGCCGGCGCGCAGCGTGCCGGCCGAGGTGCAGATCGCCGGCAGCGGCGTCGAGTAGGCGTAGTGGAAGCGGCCGCCGCCTTGGTCGGTGAGGACGCCGGACGGATCGGTGCCGGGCTGCTTCTGGTTCACGAGCGCCGCGGTGCCCGGGCCGCCGAGCGGCAGGCGCGCCATGGTCTGGCGGCCGGTGAGCAGGCAGCTCTGCCAGGTGTCGAGGCCGCTCAGGGGATCGGTCCCGAGGGCGGCGAGCGTGAAGCTCGGCCGGAGCGCCGTCAGGTCGGCGAGGGCGAGCGGCTGGCCGTCCTTCAGGAGCGTGAAGTCGACGGCCGCCTGCTGGCCGGTCACCTGCGCTGCCGTGATGGTGAGCTGCCAGGTGGTGGGGCCCGACGCCACCACCTGCCCGCCGACGACCGGGCCGGAGCAGGCGGCGAGCGCGAGGCCGGCGAGGGGCGCGAGCCGGCGCCAGGCAGGACGGCGGTGCATCCGGAACCTCCTCCACGTCGGGTGAAGCTCGGCGGGCGGGTCCCCCCGTGAGGAGCGCGCACCGATCGGGCATGGTACGCAGCGCACCCAGGCGAGTCCACGTCGGGGCGACGCCCACCTCGGGCGCCGGTGTCGGATGTACGCCCACGCGGCCCCGGCACCGCGGGTCGGTCCGCCGGCTACGACGAGGCGGAGGTGTACCTGGCGATGGAGCGGTTCCAGACCGCCCGCGACAGCGCCGCGAAGGCGAGCGCGCCGCCGAGCGCCTGGGCCGCCGAGAGGAGGTCGAGCTTCCCGAGGAGCGCCAGCGCCGGGTAGGTGGTCATGAGCGCCAGCGGGATGACGAAGGTGAAGACGAAGCGGAGCGCGCCGCGGAAGACGCCGGCCGGCCAGCGCGCGGCGTCGTAGATGGAGGAGAAGAGGTAGGAGAGGTTGTCGATCTTGACCACGTAGAAGGCGGCCGAGATGACCAGGATCCAGAGCGAGTAGAGGACGAGCGCGGCGCAGCCGAGCAGGACGAAGGCGGCCGCCACCGCGCCGGGCGACGGGGCCCGCCCCATGCGCAGGAAGGCGGCGACGAAGATGCCGATCCCGGCCAGCACGTCGACCACGCGCCACGGCATGAAGCGGGCGGTGGAGACGAGGAACTGGGCGTCGGCCGGCTTGAGGAGCACGAAGTCGAGCGTCCCCTTGCGGATGTGCTCCACCACGCTCGCGAGCGACGGGTTGACCGCCCCCTCGAGCACCCCCTTCATCACCGTGAACCAGCCGATGACGACGAGCGCCTCCTCGAAGCTCCAGCCGGCGACGCCGGCGCGCTGGCCGTAGACGACGAGGAGCGGCACGAGCGACCAGCTGGTCCAGAGGAGCGCCAGCGCCCCCTGCCCCAGGAACTCGAGCCGGTACTGGAGCGCCACCGCGGTGGAGGCGCGGAGCTGGACGCCGAGGAGCCGGAGGTAGCGCCGCACGCGGTCAGCCTCCGAAGGCCGCGAAGTGGCGCAGGCCGGCGCGCCAGGCGGCGCGGGCGCCGAAGAAGAGCGCGGCGATCCAGCCCCACTGCATGCCGAGCTCGAGGAGCGCCTGCTCGCGGGAGAGCATGCCGATGGCGAGCTCCACCGGGAAGCCGAGCATGGAGCGGAAGGGGAGCGCCCGGGCCAGCGCCGCCACCCAGGGTGGGAAGAGCTCGAGCGGCACCAGGTAGCCGGAGAGGACGCCGAAGAGCCCCATCCAGATCTCGAAGAGGCTGGTGGCCGAGTCGGCGCGGAAGGCGAGCGTGCCGACGATGGCCATGGCGAGGAAGGTGATGAGCCAGCCCCCCACCACGGTGAGCGGGAAGAGGGCGAGGAGCAGCGGGTCGCGCGTGATGCGCTCGGCGCTCGTGAGCCAGAGGGCGGCGCCGGCCACCGGCAGCGAGATGGCGAGCCGGAGCGGCATGGCGGCCACGTTCTCGACGGCATAAGCGACGAGCGGGTGGATGGGGCGGAGCAGCCGGTAGGCGAGCGTCCCCTGCCGGATCTCGAAGGTCAGCTCCCAGACCACCCAGGCGCCGGTCATGAGCCGCACCACCAGCGCCGCCAGGTAGTAGGCGACGAAGTCCTTCTGGCCGAAGCGCCCCACCGGCGCGTCGCGCGCCACGGCGCTCCAGAGCGCCAGCATGACGAGCGGCATGTTGGTGGAGAGGAGCCAGACGAGCAGCTCGGCGCGGTAGGAGACCGCCTCGGCGAAGCCGACGCGCAGGAGCGTGGGGACGGCGCGGAGGGTGCGGCGGAGCACGGCGGCCGCCCTACCCGGCCTCGAGCCAGGTCTGGTAGGCCTCGAAGCCGGAGTCGCGCCCGAGGAAGTCGCGCACCAGCTCGGCCGCCGGCTTCGAGCCGCCCGGCTCGAGCACCGCCTGGCGGTAGCGGCGGGCGGTGGCCGGGTCCATGAGGCCGGCCTCGTGGAACCGGGCGAAGAGGTCCTTGGCGATGACGAGCGACCACATGTACGTGTAGTAGATGGCCGAGTAGCCGTCGAGGTGGCCGAAGGACTCGTGGAAGTAGGTCCCCTCGACGTGGCGGAAGGGCGTGTAGCGCGCCTGCAGCTCCGCGACGAGGGCGGTGGTGTCGAGCCCCTCGGGCGGGCGGCGGTGCAGCTCCAGGCTGAGCGCGGCGTAGAGCATCTGCTGGCGCACCTGCAGCCCCTTGCCGTACTCGTCGGCCGCCTTCATCCGGGCCACGAGCTCGGCCGGGATGGAGGCGCCGGTCTCGACGTGGCGGGCGAAGCGGCCCAGCACGGCCGGGTCCCAGACCCACTCCTCCAGCATCTGCGAGGGCGCCTCGACGAAGTCCCACTCGGTGGCGACGCCGGAGTGGGCGGCGTAGCGCGTCCGGCCGCCGAGCACGTGGTGGAGCAGGTGGCCGAGCTCGTGGAAGAAGGTCTTCACCTCGCCGTGGTCGAGGAGCGCCGGCGCGCCCGGCCGCGGCTGGGGGAAGTTGCAGACGAGCGCCCCCTCCGGCAGCCGCACGCCGGCCTGGCCGGCGGCGAGCGCGAACTGGGCGAAGTGCTTGTACTTGCCCTCGCGCGGGTGCATGTCGAGGTAGATGCGGCCGAGCGGCGCCTCGCCCTCGACGACGTCGAAGGCCTCGACGTCCGGGTGCCAGGCGGGCGCGGCGGGCGCCCGGCGGAAGGCGACGCCGAAGAGCTCACCGGTGACGGCGAGCAGGCCGTCGCGGACCCGGCCGTACTCGAGGTACGGCCGGACCGACTGCGAGTCGAAGCCGTACTGCTCCGCCTTGATCCGCTCCTGCAGGAAGCCGGAGTCCCACGGGTCGACGCGCGCCGCCCCGGGCTGGTCGGCCCGCTTCCGCTCGAGGAGCTGGGCGTACTCCCGCTCCATGCGCGCGCCGGAGAGGCCGGCGATCCGCTCGATGAACTCGGCGGCGTTCCGGTCGCTGCCGATCATCTTGTCCTCGGTGACGTAGGCGGCCCAGCTCGGGTAGCCGAGCAGGCGCGCCAGCTCGGCGCGGCGCCCGAGGAGCCGGCCCAGCACCTCGAGGTTCCGCGGGTGGCCGCGCAGCCGGTACTCGCGCCAGAGCGCCTCGCGGGCCTGGGCCGCGCGCGAGTAGGTCATGAAGGGGACGTAGTCGGTGGCGTCGGTGGAGACGGACACCATCCCGTCCGCGCCGGGCGGGTGGGCGCGTGCCCAGTCGTCCGGCAGGCCGTCGAGCGCCGCCCGGTCGACCGCCACCCGTCGCACGTCGTCCTTGCTGTTCCGGCCGAACTCCTGGCCGATGCGGACCAGCTCCTCCTGCAGCGCCTGGACGCGCGCCCGGGTGGCGTCGTCCTTGTCGACGCCGCCGCGCCGGAAGTCGCGCAGCGACTTCGTGAGGAGGTAGGCCGTCACCGGGTCGGCGCCGGCCGGGTCGAGCGAGGCGAGGACGTCGTAGAGGCCGCGGTCGAGCGAGAGGGCGGTGGCGAGCGCGGCCACCTCCTGCTCGGCCTGCTCGGCCGCCTCGCGGAAGGCCGGGTCGGGGTGGACGTTGCGGGCGAGCGAGGCGCGGGCGCCCGCCTCGGCGAGCGCCGAGAAGGTCCGGTCGAAGAGGGCGAGCGTGGCGTCGCGGTCGCGCGGCGCCGGGAGGGCCTTCAGCGCGGCGGCGCCCGCCCTGGCGGCGTCGAGGTCGGCGCGGCAGCCGCGGGCGAAGTCGTCGGGCGTGCCGGTGAGGGAGCGGGCGGCGTCGGGGGGCGGGACGGCGGGCATGGGGGGAGGTTTTCGGGCCCGCGGCCGGCCGGGTCAAGCGAATCGCCGGCTCACTCCTTCTTCTTGAGCTTCGCCTCGTTCTCCTTGATGAAGCCGCGGATGTCGTCGGCGAGGTCGAGGAGCTTCAGCCACTGCTCCTGGTAGAGCGTCACCGGGAAGCGGCCGAGCCCGTACACCGAGACGCCGCCCTTCTCGCTCACCTTCATGGAGACGCCCTTGGAGCCGCGCGACTTGAGCGCCGCGTTCTCCGCCTTGAGCTTCTCGAGCTCCGCCTTCAGCTCCTCTTCGGTGGGCATGTGGTCTCCTCGAGGGTGGGGTCGCTTCGTGCCTTTCGGGGGCTATAGCACCGAGGGGCGACGCCGGAGGCGGCTCGGGCGGGGCCTCGCCGGCGACCCTGCGTGAGCGTCAAGCGCCCGCCGGTGGCGCCTCTCCCGGCGCCTCGCCGCGACCGGCCACGACGAGCCCGACCGCCACGATCGCGGCGCCGAGCCAGCCCATCGGGCCGAGCCGCTCGCCGAGGAGCGCCACGCCCAGGATGGCGGCGGTGAGGGGCTCCGCCAGGGTGAGGGTCACGACGGTCGGCACCGGGAGGTGGTGCAGCCCCCACCCGTAGAGCCAGTAGGCGAGGCCGATGGTGAGGACGCCGAGGTGGAGCGCCATGGCGAGCCCGCGGCCGGTGGCGAGCCAGCCGAGCGGCTCCACGGCGAGGAGCGGGGCCATGAGGACCGCGCCGACGCCGAAGACGCCGGCCATGGCGCCGGTGGCGTCGAGCCCCTGGTCGATGGCGTGCTTGGCCGCCTGGGCGTAGACGGCGTAGCTCAACCCCGCGCCCACCATGGCGGCGAGGCCGAGCGGATCGGTCCCCGCGCCGCCGGCGCCGCGCAGGGCGAGGAGCGCCGCCCCGGCCACGGTGAGCGCCGTGCCGGCGGCCCAGGCGCGCGAGAGGCCGCCGCGCTCGCGGACGAGGTGGATGAGGCCGGCGAAGACCGGGCCGCTGCCGATGCCGACGATGGTGCCGAGCGCCACGCCGGTGCGCCGCAGGCCGAAGAACCAGCCGAGCTGGTAGGCGGCGACGGCGAGGCCGCCGACGAGGAGGGCCGGCAGGTGGCGGCGCCAGGCGCGGCCGCCGGCTGGCCGCTGGACGAGCGCCACGGCCGCGAGCGCCAGGGCGCCGACGGCGAGCCGCACCGAGCCGACGCCGAGCGCGGTGGTCGAGCCCGGGCCGAGCGCCTGCGAGGTGCCGGTGGTGCCGAAGAGGGCGGCGGCGCCGAGGACGGCGAGGACCGGCAGGGCGCGCTCGGCCGGGCGCTGCGCGAGGGAGGCGGAGGCCGGTGCGGCGGAGGTCATGCCCGGCTCATACCGCACCTCCCGAGAAGAAGGGGGCTTGCCCCACGCGCGCTGGCGCGCCGCTCGCTCCCCAGGTAGCGAAGGCGGGACGCGTCACTCGCGAGGAGGAGCAGCCATGAACCGAGCCCTCACCCTGGCCGCCCTGGCCGCGCTCGGCGCCGGAGCGGCCGCCGGCGGCGGCGCGGCCGGCGATCCGCAGGGGCTGATGGCCATGTCGGCCCGGCCCGGCCAGCCGGTCATCGCCCGCACCTGGCACGGCAAGACGCTGCGCGCCACCGCCGACGAGTACGAGCGCTACCTGACCGAGGGGGTGAAGAAGTTCCCGACCATCCCCGGCAACCTCGGCTACCAGGTGATGCGGCTCGACGGCGGGCCGGACGGCGACGGCTACGTCGAGTTCCAGGTCGTCTCCTACTGGACCTCGCTCGACGCCATCCACGCCTACGCCGGCGCCGACATCCGCAAGGTGCGCGACCTGCCCCGCGACGCCGAGCTGCTCGTCGGCAAGGAGGCGCAGGTGCGGAACTACGCGCTGGTGGTGAACGCCATCAGGCCGTGAGGCGGCGCCCTACAGCCCGAGCAGCGTCATGAGGCGCGCCTGCATCGCCTTCCTGCGCGCCTCGTCGCGGCACGACTCGATGGCGCGGGCCCAGGCCTCGCGCGCGCTCTTCTGGAAGCCGAGCTGCTCGTAGGTCTGCGCCAGGAACTGGTGGGCCGCGTCGACGTCGGGGCGCAGCTCGGAGGAGCGGCCGTAGGCGGCGGCGGCCTCGAAGAGGAGCCCCTGCTTGGCGAGGGCGTGGCCCAGGTAGTAGTGGGCCTCGGCCGAGAGGTCGTCCTTGGCGCAGGCGTCGCGCAGGTGCACCGTCGCCTCCTCCAGCTGGCCGTCGCGGAGCGCCGCCACCCCCGCCCGCCAGGCCTCCCGCGCCGCCTCGCGCTTCGCCTGGTCGGTCGGGTCGGGCGCGCCGCCGAGCAGCAGCACCTTGGCCACCCGCACCACCTCGTCGCGCCGGAACGGCTTCTCCAGGAAGGCGTCGGCGCCGAAGGCGATCTGCGCGTCGGCCGCCACGGTGCCGCGGTGCACCCCGGAGGTGAGCACCACCTGCGTCGGCCGCAGCACCGGGTCGCCCTTGATGGCGCGGCAGACCTCGAACCCCTGCACCATCGGCAGCATGGCCTCGAGCAGCACCAGGTCCGGCCGCGCCTCGCGCACGATGTCGAGCGCCGCCTTGCCGTTGGCCGCCTGCAGCACGGTGCAGCCGAGCTTGCCGACGAGCGCCGCCAGCTCCTCGCGCGCCTCGCCCGAGGCGTCGGCCACCAGCGCCAGCTTGCCGGCGCCGATCCCCTCGAGCCGCACGGTGGTGGCGGCGGCCTCCTGGGCGCGGGCCGCCTGGACCGGCTCGTGCTCCGGCGGCCGCACCCGGCGCGCCGGCGACGGCGCGGCGAAGGGCGTCTCCAGCTGGTCGGAGACCGGCACGAGCTCGAAGGTCGCGCTCGCCTCGGGCAGCTCGATCCCCTCGGTCTGCTGGCGCGCCGGGTGGACCACGCCCACCCAGGCGGCGCTCGGGTCGGGCAGGCTCGGCGCCTCGGCGCCGCGCCACGAGGGGGCGAAGCGCTGCTTCTCGCGCACCAGCCCGTCGATGACCCGCTCGATGGCCGCCGGCACCGCCGTGTAGCGCAGCACCTTGCGCCCGGTGACGAAGCGCAGCTCGTCGGCGAG
Source organism: Anaeromyxobacteraceae bacterium (assembly GCA_035719085.1). GTDB lineage: Bacteria > Myxococcota > Myxococcia > Myxococcales > Anaeromyxobacteraceae > JADKCZ01. Next base: position 295 of record DASTGK010000537.1, on the reverse strand, counting down.
CGCGTAGTCCTCCGGGTCGGCCATGGCGAGCACCAGCTCCGCCTTGCCGACCGAGACCGGCAGGATGCGCCGCTGCCGGCAGAAGCCGTGGGCCACCACGTCGAGGTTGGCGGTGGGGACCACGCTCCTGGAGAGGTCGACGCCCGGGCAGCCGTGCAGCTCGGCGAGCACCCGCACCAGCGCCCCCTCGCTGGCCAGCCCGAGCCGCAGGGCGGCCGACGCCACGTCGCCGTCGTGGGTGGCGGCCAGCGCCCGCGCGGCGGCCTCGGCGGGGAGGACGCCGGACTTGACCAGG
>DASTGK010000536.1:0-3322 GCA_035719085.1 Anaeromyxobacteraceae bacterium | reverse complement strand
GAAGTGGCTCCTCGCGGGAGGCGACGGGGCGCGCCCGGCGCTGGCGCTGCGCGGCGCGGTGAAGGCGCCGACCGGCGGCGCCACCTTCGGCAGCGGCACCTGGGACGCGGCGGCCGGGCTGCTCGCGGCGTGGAGCTGGCCCGTCGCGGCGCTGCGCCTCTCGGTCGACGGCGTGGTGCCCTCGGGGCGCCTCGCCAGCGCGGAGCTCTCGACCCGGCCGCACGGCGCGGCGCAGGCCGGCCTGGCGGTGCGGCTCGGCCCGGCGCTCACCGGCCACCTGCAGCTCTCGGCCCACCTCGCGCCGCTGGCGCGGACCGGCATCCCACAGCTCGACGACCCGCTCTACGACCTGCTCCTCGGCGCCACGGTGCCGCTCGGCGGCGGCGCCGACCTCGAGCTGGCGGCGGTGGAGAACTTCGCCAGCCCGCGCCGGGGCGCCGACGCGGCCCTCCTCTTCGGCGTGCGCGTTCGCTAGCCGGCCAGCGCGTCGAGCACCCGCGACAACCTCTCGCGCACCTGGCTCGCCACCGGGGCGAGCGCCGGCTCGGCCGCGGCGATGGTCTGCAGCGGGTCGACGGTGTGGACCACCACCCGGCCGTCGTCCTGCTCCATCACCACCACGTTGCACGGCAGGAGCACGCCGACCGACTCGACCGACGAGAGCGCCTGGTGCGCCAGCGTCGGGTTGCAGGCGCCGAGGATCTGGTAGCGCCGGAAGTCGACGCCCAGCTTCTCCTTCAGGGTCGCCTTGACGTCGATGCGCGTCAGGACGCCGAAGCCCTCCTTCTTGAGCGCCTCGGGGATCCGCTCCAGCACCGCGTCGAAGCTGCCTGGGACCGCTCGCCTCATGCCGATCTGAGCCATCTCGCGCCTCCTCGTCCGGACTGTTACCCGGTGGAGCCGTGAGGGGCGGCGGCGGTTCGGGGCGCCCCACTTGGTCGTGCGCGCTACAGCTTCACCCTCACCGCCACGCCGAGGTCGAGCACCGGCGCCGGCACCACGACGGCCGCGGTGGTGAAGGGCGGCTGCGCCGCGACGTCGAGGCCGAAGCGGAGCTCGCCCCCCTCGTGCCCCAGGTGGCCGGCGACGTAGCTCTCGAGCGTCAGGTAGGTGTTGAGCACCACCACGTGGTCGAGCCGGGCGATGGCCGAGCCGTCGGAGAGGTTGGCGATGACCGAGAGCGTGATGGTGGTGTCGTTCCAGCGCCCCGGCCTCGGCAGGGCCACGTAGGCGCCGGCGTACTGCCGCCCCAGGTAGAAGGGCGTGAAGGCGGCGCGCCCGTCGAGCGTGCCGTCGGCCCTCGGCACGAAGGGCGAGGCGATGAGCACCGGGTAGATGCGGGCCGAACGGTAGCCGGCGTCGTCGTAGAAGTACTCGGCGCCGAGCGTGACCGCGTCCTCGTCGCTGTAGTTGATCGACCACTCGGCCCCGACCACCACCGCCGGCGTCACCCGGCTCCACTCGTCCCGCTCGTAGCTGGCGAGGAGCTTCGGGTCGGCGCCCGGCCTGAGCCGCCAGCGCGGCGCGTCCTTGCCCTGGCGCAGCGCCAGCTCGGCGTGGACGTCGGCGTCGAGGAGCGGGAACGAGCCGTCGAACCCGAAGCGCGGCCGGTGGCCGCCCTGCGCCACCACGTCGGCGCCGAGCTCGGCCGGGCCGAGCACCACCTCGGCGCGCGCGCCGCCCCCCACCTTGCCGAGGGTGCGGGAGCTGCCGGTGAGCGCGGTGGTCCCGGAGGCCGCGGAGGTCCCGGTCACGTCCTCGAGCAGCGCCACGCCGTAGAAGTTCCAGCCGTGCTTCTCCCAGGGCAGGTGGGCCTTCACCATGGCGACGCCGGTCCGGTCGTCGAACTGGGCGAGCGGATCGCGCCGCACCGGGTGGAGCCAGTCGCCCGGGTTCCAGAACTTGCCGGTGCCCCACTTCACGTGCTGCTTGCCGGCGGTGACGAAGACGGTCCGGTCGAGGTCGAAGTTGACGTAGAGCTGGTCGAGCACGGCGCGCGTCTGCGAGCGCGCCACGGCGTTGCCGAGCAGGTCGAGCCCCTGCGTGGCCACCGTCGGATCGTAGAAGAGCCGGCCGAGCGCGAAGGCGCGGACCCGGTCGTTGGGGCGGGCGTCGAGGTAGGCGTCGAGCAGGTTGGGCGAGGTGAGCGGCCAGTCGGCCGCGGCGCTGCCGCGCGTCCAGCTCGTCGCGCCGCGCAGGTAGAGCTGGCCGCCGAGCGCGAGCGGATCGTTCTGCTCCTTGCCGATGCGCCCCTCCGGCGCCTCGTGGTCGCGGCCGAGCAGGTCGGCGGCGCGGGCGTCGGTGGGTTCAGGGGCCGAGGTCGCGGTCGGGGCCGGGGTCGAGGTCCCGAACAAGTCCTCCTCGGACGGCCGGTCCTGCGCCGCGGCCGGCCGGGGGATAGCGGCGAGGAGGAGGGCGGCGGTGAGGGCGAGGCGGGCGAACGGCGTGGCCGGGCGCATCACCGGCTCCGCGCCTCGAGCCAGGCCTTGGTGAAGAGGTTGGCCTCGAGCGGCCGCAGGTCGATCTCCTTGATGAGCACGAGCGTCGAGTTCCCCTTCTCGATCTCGTCGAAGATGCGGATCTCGTCCGGCGTCCAGACGTCCCCCTTCTTGGAGGGCGAGTAGACCTTCTTCCAGCGCGGGTAGTAGGCGGTCCGCATCAGCTTGCCGGAGAGGGCCAGCTCCTGCCGCTTCAGGATGTTGAGCGTCGCCTGGTCGAGCCAGAGCTTCACCACCGGGAAGGCGACGTCGACGCCCGGCTTGCCGGTGAGCGTGATCTTCCAGGCCTGGTAGGCGCCCAGCTTCTCGGCGCCGTCGTAGACCGCGTCGTACTCCTCGGCCAGGCGCGACTCGTCGAGGTCGCCGCGGCGCGTGTCGCTGCCGCCGATCCGCTCGCGCTCGGTGCGCCGCTCCCAGCGGCCGGTGGCCGGGTCGTACATCCAGAGGTTCTTCTCCAGCCGCAGGTAGCCCTTGCCCGCCTCGGCCTTGGGCTTGGTGAAGAGGAACATCTGCTTGTCGTCCTGGTCGCGCCGGAAGACGAGCAGCTCCGAGACCTTGTCGGTCTTCCCCTTCTCCTTCACCTCCAGGTAGCAGAGCGCCTTCCAGTCGCCCTGGTTGCGCTGGCGCTCGTCGATCTCGCCCACCACCTTGGAGAGCTCGGCGGCCGTGAGCGCGGCGGCCTCGGCGGGGACGGCGAGCGCGGCGGCGGCGAGCAGGGCAGCGAGGCGCGTGCGCATGGCGGTCATCCGACGTGGTGCATGGCGGTGATGGGCTTGAGGCGCGCGGCGCGCCGCGCGGGGAGGAACGAAGCCGCGACGGTGATG
>DASTGK010000535.1:0-3801 GCA_035719085.1 Anaeromyxobacteraceae bacterium | reverse complement strand
GGTCGCCCCGGCACCGGTCGCCGCGCCCGTCGCGACCCCGGCCGTCGGGCCCGCCAGGCCGGCCCAGGCGCCAGTCGCGCACGTGCCGCTCGCCGCCTCGGCCAAGCCCGGCGCCCCCGCCGCGCCGCCGGTCGATCCGCGCACGCAGCGCCCGACCTCGACGCAGGCCGTGGTCATCTCGCGCCCGCTCATCCCGGTCCGGCGCGTCACGCCGCCCACGGGCGCCAGCTCCCGCTTCCCGGTGGCCCCCGGCCCCCGCGCGCTCGGCGAGGTCCGCGAGCTCAAGGTGGTGCCCGGCTCGCTCGGCCGCGAGCGCGAGTTCATCGACGTCAGCCGGGACAAGAACAAGAAGCGCGGCGTGGGCCGCCCCACCGAGGAGGCCGCCAAGGGGCTCACCGGCAAGGAGCTGCTGAACGCCGCCATGCAGGACCGCACCTACGTGCCGGTCCGCGGCAAGAAGAAGAAGCCGACCAAGAAGGGGGCGAAGACGCAGGTGACCGAGCGCGCCGAGCACAAGAAGATCATCCGCATCGAGGAGTCGATCTCGGTGTCGGCGCTCTCGCAGGCGATGGGCGTCAAGGCCTCCGACCTCATCCGCAAGCTGATGCAGGGCGGCACCATGGCCACCATCAACCAGCTCATCGACGCCGACGCGGCGGCGGTGCTGGCCACCGACTTCGGCTTCACCGTCGAGAAGCAGGGCTTCGAGGTGGAGGAGTACATCCCCGAGGTCGAGGTGGACGAGTCGAAGCTGGTCAACCGGCCCCCGGTCGTCACCGTCATGGGCCACGTCGACCACGGCAAGACGTCGCTCCTCGACGCCATCCGCCAGGCCGACGTCGCCGCCGGCGAGGCGGGCGGCATCACCCAGCACATCGGCGCCTACTCGGTGATGACGGCGCACGGCCCCATCACCTTCCTCGACACGCCGGGCCACGAGGCCTTCACGGCGATGCGCGAGCGCGGCGCCAAGGTGACCGATCTCGTGGTGCTGGTGGTGGCCGCCGACGACGGCGTCATGCCGCAGACCGCCGAGGCCATCAAGCACGCCAAGGCGGCCGGGGTGACCATCCTCGTCGCCATCAACAAGATCGACAAGCCGGGCGCCCAGCCCGAGCGCGTCATGCAGCAGCTCACCGAGTTCGAGCTGGTGCCCGAGCAGTGGGGCGGCACCACCATCATGATGCCGGTGTCGGCCCGCACCAAGCAGGGGCTGCCCGAGCTGCTCGAGTACATCGCCCTGCAGGCCGAGGTGCTCGACCTCAAGTCGAACCCCGAGGCGCTCGCCAGCGGCGTGGTCATCGAGGCCAAGCTGGAGAAGGGGCGCGGCCCGGTCGCCACCGTGCTGGTGCAGGAGGGCACGCTCCGCATCGGCGACGCGCTCGTCACCGGCGCCGAGTACGGCAAGGTCCGCGCCATGATGAACGAGCGCGGCGAGCAGGTGAAGGAGGTCCGCCCCGGCTACCCGGTGGAGGTCCTCGGCCTCTCGGGCGTCCCGACCGCCGGCGACGAGTTCGACGTCGTCGAGGACGAGAAGGCCGCCAAGGAGGTGGCCACCCACCGCGCCGAGAAGGCCCGGCAGAAGGAGCTCGCCAGCGTCAAGAAGGCCACGCTGGAGGACCTCTTCGCCAAGGCCAAGTCGGGCGGCAAGGTCATCAACATCGTGGTCAAGGCCGACGTGCAGGGCTCGTCCGAGGCCGTCACCCAGGCCCTGGAGAAGTGCGCCACCAAGAAGGTCGGCGTGAAGATCCTCGACACGGGCGTCGGCAACATCACCGAGTCGGACGTGCTCACCGCGGCCGCCGGCAAGGGCGTCATCGTCGGCTTCCACACCAAGCCCGAGACCAAGGTCGAGCAGATCGCCAGCCAGCAGGGCGTCCGCATCCTGCTCTTCGACATCATCTACGAGGCGGTCGACAAGATCCGCGAGGAGATGGTGGCGCTGCTGCCGCCCATCATCAAGGAGAAGCCGCTCGGCAAGGCCGAGGTCCGCCAGGTCTTCAACATCACCAAGGTGGGCGTCATCGCCGGCTCGGCCGTCACCGAGGGCGTCATCCGGCGCGGCGCGCTCGGCCGCGTGACCCGCGACCGCAAGGTGGTCCACTCCGGCAAGATCGTCTCGCTGAAGCGGCTCAAGGACGACGTGCGCGAGGTGGCGGCGCCGCTCGAGTGCGGCATCGGCGTCGAGAGCTTCTCCGAGTTCAAGGCGGGCGACACCATCGAGGTGTTCGAGCTCGAGGAGCTGCGCCAGTCCCTCGACTAGGCCGGCGCCGGCACGAGATCCCGGCCGATCTCGGGCGGACTCGTCGCTGCGGGGCTCGCCGTACAGAAGCAGTACGGCTGCGCTCCTCGCTCCTCGTGCGCCCGACCTCGGCTCGGCCTCTCGCGCCGGCCGACTGGGCGCTCGACGAGCGGGCGGATAGGATGAGCGGATGTTCGTCGGAGTGTTGAGACTGACCCTGCACCTCCCCACGCCGGGGTCGCTCAAGTCGAAGCGGCACCTCGTCCGGTCGGCCATCGACCGGGTGAAGGCCAGGTTCAACGTCTCCATCGCCGAGGTGGCGGAGAACGACCTCTGGCAGAAGAGCGTGCTCGGCGTCACCGCCGTGGGCAACGACCACGCCTTCGTCAACGAGACGCTCGACAAGGTGGCCGACTTCGTCGGCTCGATGCACGGCGGCCAGATCCAGCTGACGGGCCGCGACATCGCCATCGAGCACTGGCAGGACGGGCTCGGGGAGGGGACGCGGACCCTGGCCGAGGCGGAGGGGGCCGACCCCTGGGAGCCGAAGGAAGAGGACGAATGAGCAACGGACACGACCGGCCGGCGCGGGTGGCGAGCGAGTTCGCCCACGAGCTCGGGATCCTGCTGTCGCGCGGCCTCAAGGACCCGCGCATCACCGCCCTCGTCACCGTCACCGGCGCCAAGATGTCGCCGGACCTCAAGGAGGTGACGGCCTACGTCTCCATCCTGGGCGACGAGCAGCAGAAGAAGTCCACGCTCGAGGGGCTGAAGGCGGCCGCCACCTTCATGCAGCGCGAGGTCTCCCGCGCCATCAAGCTCCGCTACACGCCCCACCTGCGCATCGTCTTCGACGAGTCGGTGGAGCGCGGCGACCGGATCGACCGGCTGCTGCGCGAGGCCCGGGCGCGGGACCAGGGGCAGCCGCTCGGCGGCGAGGGCGAGGGCGAGGAGTAGCTCCCACGGGCACGGACCACGGACCACGGACACGGCCACGGGTTCGGGTTCGTTTCACGGCGAGGCGGGCGTCTTGTCAGCGAGCTCCATGCACGGCGTCCTCCTCGTCGACAAGCCCGCCGGGCCCACCTCGCACGACGTGGTGCTGCGGGTGCGCCGGGCGCTCGGCACCGACGCCGCCGGCCACACCGGCACGCTCGACCCGGCCGCCACGGGCCTGCTCGCCGTCTGCGTCGGCGAGGCGCTCAAGCTGCAGCGCTGGCTCACCGACGGCGACAAGGCGTACGAGGCGACGGTCGCCTTCGGGGCCGCCACCGAGACCGAGGACGCCACCGGCGCGGTGACCGCCCGGGGCGACGCCGGCGGCGAAGGCCAGCCGTAGGGTCGGGGCCCGCCATCCACGGCGTCCTCCTCATCGACAAGCCGGCCGGCCCGACGTCGCACGACGTGGTGCTGCGGGCGCGCCGCGCCCTGGGCACCCGCGCGGCCGGCCACACCGGCACGCTCGACCCGGCCGCCACCGGCCTGCTCGCCATCTGCGTCGGCGACGGCCTCAAGATCCAGCGCTGGCTCACCGACGGCGACAAGGCCTACCAGGCGAC
>DASTGK010000534.1:0-2884 GCA_035719085.1 Anaeromyxobacteraceae bacterium | reverse complement strand
GAGATCCTCCTGCGGAAGCGGCCGCCGCAAGGGAAGGGCGCGCCGAAGGAGCAGGGCGAGCAGGGGCGCAAGCAGGAGAAGGGGCCGGACCAGCCCGGCGCGGGCGCGAAGCCGCCGCCCGAGGCGGGGAAGCCCGGGGCGCAGCCGAAGGACCAGCCGCCGAAGCAGGACGAGCAGGGGCGTGCGCCCGAGCCGAGGCCGGGCCAGCCGAAGGACGAGGGGCGGCGTGACGAGGGATCGAAGGCGGACGGACAGCGCGCCCCGGAGCGGTCGGCCGGCCAGGCGGGCGAGCGAGGGCCTGGCGAGGAGGGGCGCGACGGGACGCGCGCCGATGGGCTGGCGAAGCAGGACGCCGAGCGGCTGCTCGACGCCCTGCGGGCGCGCGAGCGGAACATGCCGCTCGGTCCGGCCGGGCGGAAGGACGTGCGGAGGCGGGATGTCGAGAAGGACTGGTAGCGCCCGGATCGCCGCGCTGGCGCTCCTCGCCGCGGCGGCAGCCGCGCTCCCCGCGCGCGCCCTGGCGGCGCTCGCGGTCGAGGCCCACGTCGACCGGACCGAGCTCGCGCAGGACGAGGTGCTGACGCTCGAGGTGCGGGTCGAGGCCGACGAGGCGCCGTCGGTGTCGCTCCCCACGCGCGACTTCGAGTTCGAGGTGGTCTCGCGCGCCCAGTCGCGCCAGGCCTCCTTCGACCTGGGCGGCGGCGGCATGAAGGTGCGCCAGGTCTTCGTCTACCAGCTCGTCCTGGCGCCGCGGCGCGCCGGCGAGCTCACCATCCCGCCCATCGAGGTGAAGGCGGGCCAGGCCTCGGCCGCGACGACGCCGATCGCCGTGAAGGTGCTGCCGCCCGGGAGCGGCGGGCGCGGTGGCGGCGGTGGTGGCGGCGGTGGTGGCGGCGCGCCGCCCGGAGGGATGGGCGGCCTCGGCGGGATGCCGGGTGGCCGCTCCAGCTGGCACGGCTGGGAGCGCGACCTGCAGCTCTCGGTCGAGCTCGACCGGAAGGAGGCCTTCCTCGGCGAGCAGGTGACCGTCTCGGTCTGGCTCCTCTCGCCGGTGGGCGTCGTCTCCTACGAGGGCTACAAGCCGCCGCTCTATGACGGCTTCTGGTCGGAGGAGGTGGAGACGCCGCAGTCGCTCGCCTTCCAGGTGCGCCAGCTCAACGGCGCGCCGGTGCGCGCCTACCTCCTGCAGCGGCTCGCCCTCTTCCCCACGCGGTCCGGCCCCATCGAGCTCGGCGCCTTCCAGGCCGACGTGGTGGTGCGCGTCGGCTCCGACAGCCCCTTCGACCCCTTCCCCGACGTGCGGCGCGTCACGCGCAGGAGCGCGCCGGTGACGGTGCAGGTGAAGCCGCTGCCGCCGGGCGCGCCGCAGGCCTTCGACTCGGTCAACGTCGGCACCGTCTCGCTCGCCGCCAGCCTCTCCGAGAAGACGGTGGCCGCCGGCCAGCCGGTCACCTTGAAGCTCGTCGCCCAGGGCGAGGGGAACGTGAAGGCCTGGTCGCTGCCTTCGCTCCCCAAGCTCCCCGGCCTCCGCGCCTTCGCCCCGACCTCCTCCGACAAGGTGGCGCCCAAGGGGACGCGCATCGCCGGGCTGCGCGCCGTCGAGACGGTGCTCGTGCCCGAGGCCGAGGGGACGCTCGTCGTCCCGCCGCTCGCCTGGCCCGTCTTCGATCCCAAGACCGGCGCCTACCAGGTGCTCCGCACCGCCGAGCTGAAGCTCGAGGTGGCCGCGCCGCCCCCCACCGCGGCGGCCACCAGCGTCGCCGCCGCGCCCGGGCAGAACGCGCTCGCCGCGGGGCTGCGCCCGATCCGCGCCGCGGGCGAGCTCTCGCGCCGGGCCGATCCGCCCTGGCGCGGCCCGCCCTTCTGGCTGCTCCTCGGCGGGCCGGTCGCCCTCTTCGCCGGCCTGGTCGGCTGGGATCGGGTGCGCGAGCACCGCGCGGCCGGCGGCGGCGCGCGGCGGCTCAAGGACGCTGGCAAGGTGGCGCGGCGGCGGCTCGCCTCGGCCACCCGGCTCTCCCGCGGCGCCGAGGCGGCCCCCTTCTTCGCCGAGGTGGAGCGGGCGCTCACCGGCTACTGCGCCGACAAGCTCGGGCGCCCCGCCGCCGGGCTGACGCGCGACGAGCTCTGCCGCGCCCTCACCGACGCTGGCGCCCACGCGCCGGCGGTGCGGGCCCTGGCCGCGGCGCTCGACGCCACCGACGCCGGCCGCTACGGCGGCGCGGCCGATCGGGGCGAGGTGCTGGCGCTGGCCGGCCGGGCCATGGAGCTGCTCGAGGAGGCCCACTGGCGCGGCCTCGGAGGCGTCGCGTGAGCCCGCTCCTCCTCGTCCTGCTGCTCGCCGCCGAGCCGGCGACCCCGAACGCGACCCCGGCCCCGGCCCCGGCCCCGACGCCGACCTCGACTTCGACCTCGGCCCCGACCCCGACCCCGACGCCGACCGATCCCTCGGCCCGGCTCGAGCGCGCCAACGCCCTCTACCTCTCCGGCGACTTCCAGGGGGCCGCCCGCGCCTACCGCGCGCTCGTCGACGAGGGCTGGGAGGGGGCGTCGCTCCACCTCAACCTGGGGAACGCGCTCGTCCGCGCCGGCGCCCGCGGCCAGGCCATGGCGAGCTACGAGCGGGCGCTGCGGCTCGATCCGGCCGACGCCGACGCCCGCGCCAACCTGGAGCTGGCGCGCGCCGAGAACCCGGACCGGCTGGTGGGCGCCGCCGAGCCGTCGCTCGGCGAGCGGCTGGTGGAGCGGACCGGCGACGGCCTGGCGGTGGGGCTCTGCGGCGCCGCCTGGATCGGCCTCTGGGCGCTCCTCTGGCTCCGCGGCCGCGCCACGCGCCGCGCCCGCCGGCTGCTCGGCCCGGCCGCCCTGCTCGCCGCGCTCGCCGCCG
>DASTGK010000533.1:0-2148 GCA_035719085.1 Anaeromyxobacteraceae bacterium | reverse complement strand
GCCTGCTCCCCTCGGCCTCGCTCGGCGCCGGGACGCTCGGCCTCTACGAGCCGAGCCACGGCTCGGCGCCGGCCATCGCGGGGACGGGGATCGCCCACCCGTACGGCACCGTCATGAGCGCCGCCATGCTGCTGCGCCACTCGCTCGGCCTCGAGGCCGAGGCCAGGGCGGTGGAGCGGGCGGTCGCCGCCGCCGTCGACGCCGGCGTCCTCACGCCCGACCTGGGCGGGAAGGCGAGCACCGGCCAGGCCGGCGCGGCCGTGATCGAGGCGCTGCGCGCGTCGGCCGTATGAGGCGGGACCCCCCGCGCGGCGCCCGGCCCCCGCGGCCGGGGCCCCGGGGGTGAGCCCGCCGGCACGAGGACCAGGGACGAGGAGCGACGGAAACCGAGACACGCGATTCACGAGGAGTGACATGGCCAAGGAGCGAATCACTGGGGCGATGGCGGTGCGGCGGGCCCTCGAGGCCGAGGGCGTCGAGTACGTCTTCGGCATGCCGGGCGGCACCATCCTCCCCATCTACGACGCGATGTACGGCTGCGAGCGGCCGCGGCAGGTGCTGGTCCGCCACGAGCAGGTCGGCGGGCACGCCGCCGAGGGCTTCGCCCACGCCACCGGCAAGGTGGGGGTCTGCTTCGGCACCTCCGGCCCCGGGGCGACCAACCTGGTGACGGCCATCGCCGACGCCTACATGGACTCGGTGCCGCTCGTCGCCATCACCGGCAACGTGGCCACCAGCCTCATCGGCTCCGACGCCTTCCAGGAGGCGGACATCACGGGCATCACCATGCCCATCACCAAGCACAACTGGCTGGTGACCGACGTCCGGGACCTGCCGCGCATCCTCAAGGAGGCCTTCTACGTGGCGCGCACCGGCCGGCCCGGCCCGGTGCTCGTCGACATCCCGAAGGACATCCAGAACACCGAGCTCGACTTCGAGTACCCGGAGTCGGTCTCCATCCCCGGCTACCACCCGCCGGTGCGCGAGGAGCCGCGGCTCAAGGACGCCGCCGTCCTGGTCCGCGCCTCGTCCCGCCCGGTCGTCTACCTGGGCGGCGGCGTGCGCACCGCCGACGCGCACAAGGAGGTCTACGCCTTCGCCGAGCTGCTCGGGGCGCCGGTGGTGACCACGGTGCACGGCAAGGGGGCCTTCCCGGAGACCCACCCGCTCTGCCTCGGCATGTTCGGGATGCACGGCTCCAAGTACGCCAACTACGCCGTGCAGAACTCCGACCTGCTCGTCTGCCTGGGCGCGCGCTTCGACGACCGGGTCACCGGCAAGCTCTCGACCTTCGCCCCCGAGGCGAAGATCGTCCACCTCGACGTCGACCCGGCCGAGATCAGCAAGCTCGTCACCGCTACGGTGCCGCTCGTCGGCGACCTGAAGCGGCTCCTGCCGCAGCTCACCGAGGAGGTGCGCCGCACCTTCCAGGCGCAGGGGCGCACCGACCTCTCGGCCTGGACGAAGCGGGTGGCCGACTGGCGCGAGAAGCACCCGCTCAAGTACCAGCAGGAGGGGAAGGAGCACCTCCTCCCGCAGTACGTGGTCGACCGGATCTGGCAGAAGACCGGCGGCAAGGCCATCGTCACCACCGGCGTCGGCGAGCACCAGATGTTCGCGGCGCAGTGGTGGAAGACCTCGCAGCCGCGCCAGTTCATCACCTCGGGCGGCCTCGGCACCATGGGCTTCTGCCTGCCCTCGGCCATCGGCATCCAGCTCGGCCGGCCCGGCGAGCTGGTCATCGGCATCGACGGCGACGGCTCGTTCCAGATGACGCTGCAGGACCTGGCCACGGCGCGGGATCTGAACCTGCCCATCAAGATCTTCATCCTCAACAACCTGGTCCTCGGCATGGTCCGGCAGTGGCAGGAGCTGTTCTACGAGAACCGCTTCGCCCAGACGCCGCTCTCCGACCTGCCCGATCTGGTGAAGCTGGCCGAGGCCTATCGCTGCCTCGGGCTGCGCGCCCGGACGCTGGAGGAGCTCGACGGAGTCATCGACCAGGCGCTTGCCCACCGCGACGGCCCCTGCATCGTCGACATCCGGGTGAAGCGCCAGGAGAAGGTCGACCCGATGGTGCCGGCCGGCGCGCCCCTCAACGACAGGATCGGAGGCGACTAGCCATGGTCGAGAAGGCCGAAGGGCTGC
>DASTGK010000532.1:0-5977 GCA_035719085.1 Anaeromyxobacteraceae bacterium | reverse complement strand
GCTCGCGAACAGGGCGAGGCAGAGCACGTTCATCGCGAAGACCGGGTAGACCAGGAACGGGGCCCCGAGCCCGAAGAGCACCAGCAGGCCGTAGCCGAGGAGGAGGCGTGCGCGCGCGCTCACTTCTGCCTCCCGAACAGCCCGGCGGGCGGCCCCGCGGTCGGCGCGCCGGCGGCCGGAGCGGCGGCGCTCACCGCGTCCTCCCGAAGAGGCCGGCCGGCCGCACCAGCAGCACCGCCGCCATGACCACGAAGACCACGGCCGCGGAGGCCTGGGGCCAGAAGAACTTGGTGAGCCCCTCGACGAGGCCGAGGCCGAGCCCGGTGACGATGGAGCCGAGGATCGAGCCCATGCCGCCGATCACCACCACCGCGAAGACCACGATGATGAGCCCCGCGCCCATCGACGGGCTCACCTGGTAGACCGGCGCCGCCATCACGCCGGCGAACCCGGCCAGCCCCGCGCCGAAGCCGTAGGTGACGGTGCGCATGAGCGGCACGTTGACGCCGAAGGCCTGCAGCAGGCGCGGGTTCTCGGTGCCGGCGCGCAGGTAGGCGCCGAGCCGCGTCCGCTCGATGACGAGCCAGCTCCCCAGGCAGACCGCCAGCGACACCCCGATGACCCAGGCCCGGTAGAGCGGCAGGAACATGAAGGGCAGCCGCACCCCCCCCTGCAGCGCCGCCGGCACGGGGTAGGCGTTGCCGGAGATGCCGTAGGCGTGCTGGAAGAGCCCCTCCACCACGAGCGCCAGGCCGAAGGTGAGGAGCAGGCCGTACAGGTTGTCGAGCCCGTACAGCCGGCGGAGCAGCAGGCGCTCCACCGCCACGCCGACGAGGCCGACCGCCGCCGGCACCGCGAGGAGCGCCGCCCAGTAGGAGAGGCCGAGCGAGGTGAGGCCGATCCAGGCGAGGAAGGCGCCCAGCATGTAGAGCGCCCCGTGCGCGAAGTTCACCACGTCGAGCAGGCCGAAGATGATGGCGAGCCCCAGGCTCAGGAGGGCGTAGAACGACCCGTTGATGAGCCCGATGAGCAGCTGCCCGAAGAGCGCCTGGACCATGCCCTCCCCCGGCTACCTCTTCACGAGCGGGCACTTCGAGGCCGAGAGCGGCGGGAACGCCTGGTCGGCCGGGATGGTCCGCACGATCCGGTAGTAGTCCCAGGGCTGCTTCGACTCGGCCGGCGCCTTCACCTGGGCCAGGTACATGTCGTGCCGGTGCAGGCCGTCCTCGCCGATGCGCCCGTTCGACGTGAAGAAGTCGTTCACCGGCGTCTTCTTCATCCAGGCCATGACCGCGTCGGCGTCGTCGGTGCCGGTCGCCTGGATGGCCTTGAAGTAGTGCATCAGCTCCGAGTAGACGCCGGCCTGCACCATGGTCGGCATGCGCTTGGTCTTCTCGAAGAAGCGGCGGGCCCACCTCCGGCTCGCCTCGTCGCGGTCCCAGTAGAAGGCGGTGGTCAGGTAGAGCCCCTTGGCGTTGTCGAGGCCGAGGCTGTGGATGTCCGAGATGAAGACCAGCAGGCCGGCCAGGCTCTGCTTCGGCGTCAGCCCGAACTCGTGCGCCTGCTTGATGGCGTTGACCGTGTCGGCGCCGGCGTTGGCGAGCCCGACGATCTGGGCGCCGGAGGACTGGGCCTGCAGGAGGTAGGAGGAGAAGTCGGTGGTCGGGAACGGCGCCCGCACCGAGCCGAGCACCTTGCCGCCCGAGGCGGTGACCACGCTCGCCGTGTCCTCCTCGAGCGTGCGGCCGAAGACGTAGTCGGCGGTGATGAAGAACCAGCTCTTGCCGCCGCTCTCCACCACCGCCTTCCCGGTGCCGTGGGCCATGGCGTAGGTGTCGTAGGTGTAGTGGACGTTGTAGGCGGTGCACTTCTCGCCGGTGATGGGGTCCGAGCCCGGGCCGGAGAGGAGCGTGATCCGCCGCTTCTGCGCCGCCACCGGCATCACCGCCAGCGCCGTCGAGGAGGAGACCAGGTCGGCGACGACGTCCACGCCGTCCTCGTCGAACCACTTGCGCGCCGTGTTGGAGGCCACGTCGGCCTTGTTCTGGTGGTCGGCCGAGACGAGCACGATGGGCTTGCCCGCCACCTTGCCGCCCATGTCGTCGATGGCGAGCTGCGCCGCCGCCACCGAGCCGGGGCCGGCGAGATCGGAGTAGGCGCCGGTCATGTCGGTGAGGACGCCCACCTTCACCACGCCGCCGGAGATCTTCTCCTGGGCGGCGGCGGGGGCGGCGAGCGCGAGGGCGGCGAGGAGCGCGGTGGCGAGGCGTGGCGTGGAGCGCATGGCGGGTCTCCGTGGGGCGGGCTAGAGGCCGAGGAAGCGGTGCAGCTCGGGGGTGCGGGCGGCGAGCTCGCCGGCGCCGATCATGTCGACGACGCGGCCGTGCTCGAGCAGGTAGTGGCGGTCGGCGAGCGGCGCGGCGAAGGCGAAGCTCTGCTCGACGAGGACGATGGTGAAGCCGCGCGCCTTGAGCGCGGCCACCGCCCGCCCCAGCGCCTGCACGATCACCGGCGCCAGCCCCTCGGTGATCTCGTCGAGGAGGAGCAGCCGGGCGCCGGTCCGCAGGATCCGCGCCAGCGCCAGCATCTGCTGCTCGCCGCCGGAGAGGCGCGCCCCCGGGCTCTTCCGCCGCTCCCACAGGTTGGGGAACATGGCGTAGAGCTCCTCCACCGCCATGCCGCCGCTCGAGACCGCCGGCGGCAGGAGCAGGTTCTCCTCGGCCGAGAGGCTGGCGAAGATGCCGCGCTCCTCCGGGCACCAGCCGAGCCCCAGGTGGACGATGCGGTGGGGCGGCAGCCCGATGGTCTCCCGGCCGTTCACCACCACCGAGCCGGTGCGCTTGCCGGTGAGCCCCAGGATGGCCTTCAGCGTGGTGGTGCGCCCCGAGCCGTTGCGGCCGAGGAGCGTGACGAGCTCCCCCTTCCCCACCGTCAGGTCGACGCCGTGGAGGACGTGCGACTCGCCGTAGAAGGCGTGCAGGCCGGTGACCCGGAGCAGCTCGTGCGTCGGCGTGAAGGCGCTGGCGGCCATGGCGGGCTCAGGCGGAGGCCGGCGCCGGGGCGCCGAGGTAGGCCTCGAGCACCAGCGGATCCCGCGACACCTCGTCGTACCGCCCCTCGGCGAGGACGCTGCCGCGGGCCAGCACGGTGATGGTGTCGCACAGGTCGGCCACCACCGAGAGGTTGTGCTCGACCATGAGCACGGTCCGGTCGACGGCGGCCCGGCGGATGAGCGCCGTGACGCGCCCCACGTCCTCGTGCCCCATGCCCTGGGTGGGCTCGTCGAGCAGGAGCAGCTCCGGCTCGAGCGCCAGCGTGGTGGCGAGCTCGAGGGCCCGCTTCCGGCCGTACGGCAGCTCCACCGCCACCGTGTCCCGGGCGGCGGCGAGGTCGACCGCCGCGAGCAACTCCTCGGCGCGGGCGTCGAGCACCTCGAGGCTCCGGCCGGCGCGCCAGAAGTGGAAGGAGGTGCCGAGCCTGCGCTGCAGCGCCACCCGCACGTTCTCGAGCACGGTGAGGTTCGGGAAGACGGCCGACATCTGGAAGGAGCGGACGATCCCGCGCCGCGCCACGGCGGCCGGCCGCTCCCGTGTGATCTCCTCGCCGCGGAAGAGGATCGAGCCGGCCGACGGCGCCAGGAACCGGGTGAGCAGGTTGAAGACGGTGGTCTTGCCGGCGCCGTTCGGGCCGATGAGGGCGTGGATGCTCCTTTGGCGGACGCGGAGGCTCACCCCGCTCACCGCCACGAAGCCATCGAAGTCCTTGGTCAGGTCGCGGGTTTCGAGCAGGAGCTCGCCGGCCATCCCATCTCCGCAGAGGTTTCGCGCAAGAGCTGCGCGTCTCACTATGTCCGATCCCGCGCCCCAACCTAGGACCCACCCGGGCCGGGCTCCGGGAGGGGCAGGTCAGCGGCGCCCGCACCGCCCTGGGGGGGCGAGGAGTCGAGGCCGGAAATGAGACGCCGGGTGCCCTCGAGGAGCACCCGGCGTCGATGGAGCCGGTCGAGCAGCTCGGCCCGCGCCTCAGGGGGCGCCGGGCTGGTAGTCGTGCTTGTACTCGGCCCGGTAGGGCCCGGCCGGGAAGCCGGGGCCGGGGTACGTGAGCGCCTCCCAGTTGGCCTGGAGCGCCAGCGGCATGTAGTTGGGCGACGCCTTGGTGACGGCCGCGTTCACGATGGCGCCGATGAGGCCGCCGCCCCCGGAGTCGGAGGAGTAGGTCTTGGTCCGCTTGTCCTGCCAGATGACGTCCCCGGTCTTCGCGTCACGCAGCGTGTACTCGAGCTGCACCGTGACGGAGGTCGAGACGAGGACCCACTGCGCCTCCCACTTCTGGATCACGATGTAGAGCACCGCGTCGGCGCCGAAGAGGTTGCCGACGCGGCCG
The DNA here is from genome assembly GCA_035719085.1 of Anaeromyxobacteraceae bacterium. GTDB lineage: Bacteria > Myxococcota > Myxococcia > Myxococcales > Anaeromyxobacteraceae > JADKCZ01. The sequence continues at coordinate 1,594 of DASTGK010000532.1, read as the reverse complement.
GTGGGCGCGCCGTGCACCAGCGAGGCGTCGGCCAGGCCGTCGTCCTCGAGGAGCCGCTTCACCAGGTTGACGGGGAAGACGTAGTAGCCGCGCTCGGCGAGCGGCACCGGCACCGTCGAGAGGAAGTAGTCGCCGGCGGTGACGTCGACGCTGTTGTTGACGACCGGCAGCACCAGGATGGAGCGGGGCTGGGCCGCCATGAACTTGCCGAGGTCCTTCTTGGGCGGCGCGGCGCAGGCGGCCAGGGCGGCGGCGGCGAGCGCGGCGAGCGCCAGGCGGACGGTCCGGGACGGGCGGGTCATCGCTTGCTCTCCAGCTTGGAGGCCGGGCCCTTCGCGCCCGGCGGCGCCGGCGGCCGCTTCCCGGCGTTGCGGATCATCTTGTCCATGAGCACCGCCGACTCGGGCCACTTGGCCTTCTCCTTCTCGAAGTAGACGACCGCCTCCTTGGTGTTCCCCTCCTCGAGGAGCGCGTAGCCGTACTCGGCCAGCAGGCCGGGCGGCGTCTTGCGCCCCTCCTGCTCCGCCTCGAGGACGCAGGTCTTGAGCGCCGCGACCCACTCCTCGCGCTCGCCCGGGTTCCGGTAGTGCTTGTAGAGCGCGTCGTCGTACTTGCCCCAGGCGTACATCGAGGGGGTCCCGCAGCCGGTGGCCGCGAGCAGCAGGACGAGGAGCAGCGGTCTCGTGGTCATCAGTGCACCTTCACCGTCTTGAGCTCGCCCTCGACGAAGACGCTCTGCGTGAAGGCCGGGCGGCCGTCGACGCGGACCTCGACGACGTGGGTGCCCGGCTCGACCCGCAGCACGCCCGGGTTGCCGTCGTAGGCGGCCGGGTCGCCGACCGGGAGGCCGTCCAGGTAGAGCGTCGATCCGGCCGGGGCGCCGACCACGGCGATGGCCGGGCGGGTGTCGACGGTGCGGACCACGGTGGTGGGACCGGCGCAGGCGACGGCGCCGGCGAGCGCGACGGCGGCGATGAGCGTCCTCACGGCTGGCCTCCCTTGGGCGACTGGGTGACGAAGAGCCGGGCCAGGGCCGCCTTGTCGACGGTGCCGCTGGTGAGCTGGCAGACCGACCCCTCGCTGGTCTCGTCGTCGCCGAAGGTGGAGACGATCTTGAGCGTCGCCACCTGCTTCGGCGGCAGCGTCACCTCGAAGCCCGACTGGGCCGACTTCACCTTCTGGCCGGACACCATGACGAGCAGCTCGTCGCCGGGCCGGAGCCCCTGGCGCTTGCCGCCGCTCACGAAGACCTCGTGCCCCTGCACCTCGAGGATGTCGGTGCGCCAGGGCCGGTCGGTCAGCTTCGAGACCAGCCGGTCGATGACGTCGGAGATGGCGGCGGCGATGGCGCGGTCGTTCAGGGTGGCGTCGTACTCGGAGCGGCTGCCGAAGCCGGCCACCTCGCCCGCCTCCACCGACGCCTCGCCGGCGCCCTGCGCCGAGAAGTAGGCCAGGCCGGTCTTCACGTCGACGAGCCGGATGTCGACCTTGGCCTTGGCCACCTGCAGCTTGGTCGAGGAGAGGAAGCCGGTGCGGCCGCTCACCGACCGGCCGAACTCGGTGACCGCGCCGATGATGAGCGAGTCGGCGCCGA
>DASTGK010000531.1:0-2210 GCA_035719085.1 Anaeromyxobacteraceae bacterium | reverse complement strand
GGCGGGCGGCGTGGCGGGGCGCGGCGCCGCGGCGGCCTGCGCGGCGGGCGCGGCCTCGGCCATCACCGGCCGCAGCAGCAGCGAGTCGGGCGAGAGGAGCCGGCCGGCCTCGAGCACCACCGCCCGCTCCACCACGTTGCGCAGCTCGCGCACGTTGCCGGGGAACGGGTACTCGAGGAGCCGCCGCTCCGTCTCGGGCATGAGCCCGTCGATCGCCTTGCCGGCGCGCGCCGCCAGCTCGGCGAGGAAGAAGCGGGCCAGCGGCACCACGTCCTCGCGCCGCTGGCGCAGCGGCGGCACCTCGATGCGGAAGACGTCGAGCCGGTGGAAGAGGTCGTGGCGGAAGCGCCCGGCGCGGACCGCCTCGTCGAGGTCGCGGTGGGTGGCGGCGACGAAGCGGACGTCGGCCTCCAGGTCGCGGTTGCCGCCGAGCCGCCGGAAGGCGCGCGTCTCGATCACCTTGAGCAGCTTCGCCTGCGTGGCGAGCGGCATGTCGCCCACCTCGTCGAGGAAGAGCGTGCCGCCCTCCGCCTCCTCGAGGAGGCCGGGGCGGGCCCGCGCCGCGTCGGTGAAGGCCCCCTTCTCGTGGCCGAAGAGCTCGGCCTCGAGCAGCGTCTCGGGGATGGCGGCGCAGTTGAGCTCGACGAGCGGGCCGTCGCCGCGGCCGGGCGTGCGCAGGTGCACGAGCTGCGCGATCACCTCCTTGCCGCTGCCGCTCTCGCCGGTGAGGAGCACGGTGGTGTCGGGCGAGGCGGCCACCTTCTCGGCCAGCGCCACCACGGCGCGCATGGCCGCCGAGGACCCCTGGCAGAAGCCGCGCTCGTGGCGCCGCCGCGAGGCGCCGGAGAGCCCCTCGGCCCGCCGCCGCAGCCGCCGCGCCGCGAAGGCCTTGCCGACGGCCACGAGCAGCTCGGGGAGCGCGATGGGCTTCGCCAGGTAGTCGAAGGCGCCGGCCTTCACCGCCGCCACCGCGTTCTCGATCTCGCCGTAGGCGGTGGCCATGACGACGAGCGGCACGTCCGGGCCGCCGCCGGCGAGCAGCCGGGCCAGCACGTCGAGCCCGTCGGCGTCGGGCAGGTTGCGGTCGAGCAGCACCACCTCCGGCTGGAAGGCGCGCGCCACCTCCAGCCCCTCGCCGCCGGAGTGGGCGGTGCGCACCTCGTAGCCCTCGGCCGCCAGCGAGGCCTGCGCCACCACCCGGAAGCTCCGGTCGTCGTCGACCACCAGCACCCTGCGGGTCATGCGCCCACCTCCGCCCCCTGCCCGTCCGGGATGGCGAGCGTGAAGACCGTGCCGCCGCCCTCGCGCGCCGCCGCCGCCACCTCGCCGCCGTGCGCCTCGACCACGCGATGGACGATGGCGAGCCCGAGGCCGCTGCCGGTCCGCTTGGTGGTGACGAAGGGCTCGAAGAGCCGCTGCGCCACCTCGGCGTCGAGGCCGGGGCCGCGGTCGGCCACCTCCACCACGACCCGCCCCGGCTCGCGCCGGGCGCTGATGCGCAGCTCGCGGGCGTGGCCCGGCGGGGCGCCGCCGAGCGGCTCGCCGAACCCGCCCGGCCCCATCGCCTCGATGCCGTTGCGGGCCAGGTTGACGACCGCCCCGAGCAGCCGGGCCGGGTCGCCGCGCGCCGGGATGGGCCCGGGCGCCACCACCTCGACCCGCACCTGGTGGTCCTCGGCCAGCTCGGCCACCGAGACGGCGGCGTCCTGGCAGAGCCGGGCGAGGTCGATGGGCTCGGTGGCGAGCCGCGGGGTGGCGGCGAAGAGGGTGAGGTCGTCGGCCACGCGCCGCAGCCGCGCCACCTCGGCGCGCGCCCGGCCGTGGACGTCGCGCAGGACGTCGCGGGCCGCGGTGCCGGTGGCCAGCAGGTCGACCGCCATGGAGAGGCCGTTCAAGGCGTTCTTCACCTCGTGGGCGATGGCGGCCGCCGTCTGGCCCATGGCGGCGAGGTCGCGGCTGCGCGCCAGCTCGAGCTCGGTCCGCTCGAGCCGCGCCGCCTGCCAGGCGAGGACCAGGCCGCCCGCCACCACCAGCGCCACCGAGAGGCCGACCAGCAGGACGAGCCGCTGGAACGGCCCGGCCAGCGCCCCCTCCACGTCGCCGGCCGAGAGGACCAGCCGGAGCGTGAGGCCGGTGGCCGGCACCGGCGCCTCGGTGACGAGCCAGCGCCGCTCGTCGGCGGCGGCAACCCAGGCCTGGCCCGGCCCGTC
>DASTGK010000530.1:0-4449 GCA_035719085.1 Anaeromyxobacteraceae bacterium | reverse complement strand
GGGGCGACGTGCCGGTGGCGCTCGACGGCACGCTCATGCGCCGCGTGCTCGCCAACCTGACCGAGAACGCCGTCCAGGCGAGCCGCCCGGTCCGGGCGCGCATCCACCTGGGCGTGGCGCGGGCCCGCGACCTGGCCGTGCTCACGGTGGCCGACGAGGGGCCGGGCATCGAGCCGTCGCTCCGGCCGCGGGTCTTCGACCCCTACGTCACCACCAAGGCGGGCCAGGGCGGCACCGGCCTGGGGCTCGCCATCGCCAAGAAGATCGTGCTGCAGCACGGCGGCCACATCGAGGTGGGGGAGCGGCCCGGCGGCGGCGCCTCCTTCACCATCGCCCTGCCCCTGTCCGCGTGACGGGCGGCGGGCGCCCCGAGCCGGCCGCTGACGCCGCGGCGCCGGGGCGCTACCATGCCGCGCCATGATCACCTCCCTCACCGACACCGTCGCCCTCGTCACCGGCGCCACCTCCGGCATCGGGCAGGCCTGCGCCGAGCGGCTGGTGCGCGACGGCGCCCGCGTCATCGCCGCCGGCCGCCGCGGCGAGCGGCTCGCGGCGCTGGCCGACCGGCTCGGCCCGCGCCTCCACCCGGTGGTCCTCGACGTCACCGACCGGCCGGTGGTGGAGCGCACGCTGGCGAGCCTGCCGGAGCCGTTCGCGGCCGTCGACGTCCTCGTCAACAGCGCCGGCCTGGCGCTCGGCCTCGAGCCGGCGCAGCGCGCCTCGCTCGAGGACTGGGACCGGATGATCGAGACCAACTGCCGGGCCCTCGTCTCCGTGACGCGCCTCCTGCTGCCCGGCATGGTGGCGCGCGGCCGGGGGCACGTCGTCAACATCGGCTCGACGGCCTCCCGGTACCCGTACCCGGGGGGCAACGTCTACGGCGCCACCAAGGCCTTCGTGCGCCAGTTCTCGCTCAACCTCCGCAGCGACCTCGTCGGCACGCCGGTGCGCGTCACCGACGTCGAGCCGGGCATGGCCGAGACCGAGTTCTCGGTGGTCCGGTTCGCCGGCGACAGGGCCAAGGCCGACTCGGTCTACGCCGGCATGACGCCGCTCTCGGCGGCCGACATCGCCGACGTGGTGGCCTGGGTCGTCTCGCGCCCCGCCCACGTCAACGTCAACACCATCGAGCTCATGCCGGTGCAGCAGGCGTTCGGCCCGTTCCTGGTCGACCGCAAGAAGGCCTGAGGAGGCGCATGGCCAACGGGACCATCCTCGTCGTCGACGACGAGCCGAACATCCGCCGCACCGTGCGCTGGGTCCTCGAGCCGGAGGGCTACCAGCTCACCGACGCCGGCAGCGCCGAGGAGGCGCTCAAGCTGCTCGAGGCCGAGCCCTTCGACCTCGCCATCTTCGACGTCAAGCTGCCCGGGATGAGCGGCCTCGAGCTGCTCGACAAGGCGCGCGAGCTGTGGCGCGACCTGCCCATCATCGTCATGTCGGGCCACGCCACCGACGCGCCCGACGTGGTCGACGCCATGCGGCGCGGCGCCTTCAACTACTTCACCAAGCCGCTCGACAGCGACCGGATCAAGGTCGAGGTGCGCAACGCCCTGGCGCTGCGCTCGGCCCGCGCCGAGGCCCGCGCCGGCGCCGCCCGCGGCCCGCGCTACGACGACGAGATGCTGGGCGACAGCCCGGCCATGGTGAAGCTGCGCGAGGACATCGCCAAGGTGGCGCCGACCAACGGCCGGGTCCTGGTGCTCGGCGAGTCGGGCACGGGCAAGGAGCTCATCGCCCAGGAGATCCACCGGCTCTCCAAGCGGGCGGCCGGACCGTTCGTCAAGGTGAACTGCGCCGCCATCCCCTCGGAGCTCATCGAGTCGGAGCTCTTCGGCCACGAGAAGGGGAGCTTCTCCGGCGCCGGGGCCCGGCGGCGGGGCCAGTTCGAGGTGGCCGACGGCGGCACCCTCTTCCTCGACGAGATCGGCGACATGAGCCTCTCGGCGCAGGCCAAGGTGCTGCGCACGCTCCAGACCGGCGAGGTGACGCGCGTCGGCTCGGAGAAGGCCTTCACCGTGGACGTGCGGGTGGTGGCCGCCACCAACCAGGACCTCGAGGCCATGGTGAAGGAGGGGACCTTCCGCGAGGACCTCTACTTCCGCCTGGCGGTGGTGCCGCTCCGCTCGCCGGCGCTGCGCGACCGGCTCGACGACGTGCCGCGCCTGGCCGAGCGCTTCGTGCTCCTCGCCTGCCGCGACAACGGGCTGAAGCCGAAGCCCATCGACCCGCCGGTGCTGGAGCGGCTCCGGACCTACCGCTGGCCCGGCAACGTGCGCGAGCTGCGCAACGTCTGCGAGCGGATGGCCATCATGAGCGGCCCGCGCCTCACGCTGGCCGACGTGCCCGAGGCCATCGGCCCGCGCCCCGCCGCGGCCGAGGCGCCCCCGGGCGCGGCCGACCTCTCGGGCTACGGCGAGGTGGCGCTCAAGGACCTGCGCGACCTCGTGGAGCGCGACTACATCCTGAAGAAGCTCGAGGAGCACGACTGGAACATCACCCAGGCGGCGCAGGCCCTCGGGGTGGAGCGCACCAACCTCCACAAGAAGATCAAGCAGCACGGCCTCTCCCGCGCCCACCGCGGCCCGGCCCCGGACGAGGAGGACGGGGAGCCGGTGTAGCCGCCGACCCCACATCGCCGCCGCGGTGGTGAGAGCGCTCACCCCCAACCGAATCTTGTGGCCGCACGCTCGGTCCGGCAGTCTCCCATGGTCCCGAGAGGAGACGAGGCTGCGGCATGGAGATCGATCGGAAGGCCCTGCAGGACGCTGCGTCGCGCGGGATCATCACGCCCGCGCAGGCCGAGCACCTGTGGACCGACCTGAGCGGAACGCGGCGCACCCCCTCGTGGCCGGCCGGCGCCGTCGACGCGTCGCTCTGGCGACCGGTGGCCGCGGCCATGGCGCTCGCCCTCGGCGCCGCCGTCGCCCTGGACGTGGCCTTCGCCGAGCTCGGCTTCGGCGGGCTCGCCACGGCGGCGACCGCGCTCGCCTTCGCCCTCTACGCCGTCGGCCGCCAGCGCTGGGTGCGCACCCGCGGGGCCCGCGGCCAGGTGCTCCTCACCGCCGCCGTCCTGCTCGCGCCGCTCGCCGCCCACGGCGCGGCGCGGCTCGTCGGCTGGGGCCGCCCACCCGACCCGCCGTACGACCTGGTCGACTGGCTGGCCGGCCCGTGGTTCCCGGTGCAGGCCGCCGCGGCGCTGGCCGCCGCGCTCGTGGTGCGCACCTTCGACGTCCCGGCCATGAGCGGCGTGCTCGGCGCGGCGGCCTGGTTCGCGGCGCAGGACGCGGCGGTGGTGGTCTTCGGCCCGAGCCCGGGCTGGGCCCAGCGCGCCCTGCTCTCGGCGCTCACCGGCGTGGTCCTCGTCGGCGCCGGCATGGCCGTCGACCGGCGCACCCGGGCCGACCACGCCTTCTGGCTCTACCTCACGGGCCTCCTCGCCTTCACCGGCGGGCTCGTCACCTGGCAGGCCGGCAGCGACGTCTCGGCGGCGCTGGTGGGCGGCCTGCACCTCTGGCTCGTGGCGCTCGCCGTCATCCTGGGGCGGCACGCCTTCGCCGTGGCCGGCGCCATCGGCGTGGCCGCGTCGGCCGGCCGGCTCGCCGAGGACCTGCTCGACGGCCGGGTGGTCGCCTTCGTGGTCGCCGCGGTGGTGCTGCTCATCGTCTGGGCGGGGATCGCCTACGCCCGCCACCGCGGGCCGGCGGCGGCCTGGATCTCGGGCCGGGCGCCGGAGTGGTTCCGCCGCCTGCTGCCGCCGGGCGTGCCGGCCAACCCGTAGCGTGCCCCGCCCCAGGCGAGATGCCTGGGTTGGGGCACTAGCGTGGAGGGGCGGCGCGTCCGTGGGCGCCGGGGCGGCGCGGGCTAGAATGCCCGCCCGATGACCACCCACGCCATCCCCGGGCTCCCGCCGGCCGATCCCCGCACCCCCGCCTCCGCCGAGCGGCTCGTCCGCCTCGGCAAGCGGCTCGGCGGCCGCGCCGACGAGGTGCTGGCGCGCTGCCGCCTCGCGCCCGATCCCGACCTGGCGCTCGCCGGCGTGGAGCGCTACCTCGACGCCGCCGGCGCGCTGCCGGCGGAGCGCGACCTGCTCGAGGCGCTGACGCTGCTCTGCGGCGCCTCCACCATGCTGGCGGCGCTCCTGGCGCGCCACCCCGGGCTGCTGCGCCGGGCGGCCCGCTCGCCCTGGCTCCTGCAGCCGCGCACCGAGGCGAGCCTGCGCCGGGTCCTGGAGCGGGCGGCGCGCGGCCTGGCCCAGGACGACGTCGACGGCTTCCACCGGCTGCTGCGCCGCGTCCGCGCCCGCGAGGTGGTCCGCATCTCGCTGCGCGACCTGCGCCGCGCCCGCGTCAAGGAGGTGACCGCCGAGCTCTCGTCGCTCGCCACCGCCTGCCTCGACGCCGCCATCCGCTTCCACGACCGGCGGCTGCGGGCCCGCCACGGCGCGCC
>DASTGK010000529.1:0-28705 GCA_035719085.1 Anaeromyxobacteraceae bacterium | reverse complement strand
GGGTCGCTCCGGAGCCGTTGGTCTCGAGGCTCCAGGCGAAGCCAGCGCCGCTGCCCCCGCGCGCCACCAGATCGACCGTGCCGCCGGGCGCGACCGTGGCGCCGGGCGGCGTGATGGTCACGCCGGCCGTCACGGCCACGGTGGCGGCGCCCGCGGTGCCGGCGGAGTCGACGACGCGGATGGCGTCGACCACGTCGCCCGTCGGGCCGGCGGTGTACCGGCCGTCGGCGAGCGTGCCGCCCGAGGCGTTGGTCAGGAACGACCAGGTGTAGCCGGCGCCGGTGCCGCCGGTGACGGTGAAGACCAGGCCGCCGCGCGGCGGCGTCGAGGCCGCGCCCCCGGCGATGGTGAGGCCGGGCAGCACGGTGACGGCCGTCGGGGCCGAGGTGGAGGGCAGGTACCGCGCGTCGCCGGAGTAGGAGGCGGAGATGGCGTGGGCCCCCGCCGCGAGCGTGCTCGCCGTGGCGCTGGCCTGGCCGGCCGCGAGCGGCGCGGCGGCGCCGAGCGCCTGGCCGTCGGCGAGGAAGAGCACCGTCCCGGTCGGCGCGGCGCCGGCCGAGGCCGGGGTCACCGTGGCGGTGAAGGTGATCGGCGAGGCGGCCGGCGCGGTCGCGGTCGAGGCGGAGACCGCGGTGGTGGTGGCGGCCCGCGCGCCGCCGCGCCAGGCGTCGACGAGCGCCCGGGCGTCGACCGAGCCCAGGCCGGCGGCGGGGCTGTAGCCCGGCCCGGCCGCGTAGCCGATGACGAACGGCGCCGCCGCGGGGCAGTCGGGCGTGCCGGCGGTGCAGGGCACCCGGTTGTCGCCCGCGCCGACGCGGCGGAAGGCGCCCGGCGCCGACGCGGAGAGGGCGTAGAGCTGCGGGTTGGCGTTGCCGAGCCGGTGGCCGCCGGTGGCCTGGTCGACGATGGCGAGGATGCCGGCGAAGGACGGGGCGCCGGCCGAGGTGCCCCCCACCACCGAGAGCCCGTTGTTCGCCGAGCGGAAGCCGGAGGCGCAGCTCCCCTGGACGCAGAAGAGGTAGCCGTCGTGCGAGGCCGAGGCGGTGAGCGAGACGTCCGGCACGTCGCGCTGGCCGTCGGCCGGCACGCCGGCGCCGGCCTGCCAGGCCGGCTTCGCGAAGAAGGCGCTGGCGCCGCCGCCGCCGGCCGCGATGGCGCCCGCGGCGGTGTCGTTCCAGACCCGCTCCGGGACGTAGGCGAGCGCCGAGGTGCCGCCCGCGCCGCTCACGGCGGCCCAGTAGGTCGCGGGGCTCGCCACGTCGCCCGCGAGCTCGGTGCCGCCGACGCCGGTCACCTCGGGGATGCTCGCGGGCAGGTCGACGGCCAGCCCGTGCGTGGCGGTGGTGGCGCCGCGCGCCTCGCAGTCGGCCGCGCCGGTGTCGCCCGCCGCCGCCGAGATGGTCTGCCCCTGCGCGTTGGCCTGCTGGGCGAGCTGCCGGAGCAGCTGCGCGTTGGCGGCGCCGAGCTGCGGCTCGCAGAAGCCGTAGCTCGTGCTCACCACCGGCGCGAGCGAGTGGTCGACCGCGTACTGGAGCGCGTCCCAGACGTTGAAGCGCGCATCGTTGCCCGTGTAGACGAAGACGATGCGGGCGCCCCGGGCCACCGCGCCGGACCACTCGACGTCGAGCGCCGCCTCGGTCACGTCGCCGCTCACCACCGCCGAGGAGCCGGAGCCCGGCACGAGCAGCAGGGTGGGCGCGCTGGCGGGCAGCGCCGCCGCCGCCCGGAAGGCCGCCACGTCGGCCGGGTCGAGGGCCGACTGGCCGACCACGGCGATGGTCTCGCCGGCGCCGTCGAGCCCGGCCGCCCAGAGGCCGGAGACGCCGTAGATGACGGCGAAGTCGCCCGGGGCGAGGAAGTGGTTGCCGGAGACGCTCGAGGTGAAGGCCGCCTCGGCGGGGACGTCGCGGCGCCGCGCCCGGGGCGCCGGCCGGAAGTCATCGAGGTTGCGCACGCCGGCCACCACCGGCGCCAGCGCGGCCGGGACCGAGAGCGCGGTGGCGTTGGCGACGTGCGGCTCGCCGCCGTGGACCACCCGGTGGAGCTCGGTGCGGAAGGCGGCCTCGAGCTGGCGCGCCGTCCCGGAGAAGAGGAGGCGTGTCCGGCTGCGCGACGGGCCGGCCACCGAGAGCCCGTGGGCCCGGAGCCAGGCGGCGGCGCGCGCCAGGTCGGCCGGCGCGGCGCCGAAGCGTTCGGCGTACTGCGCGGGCGTGAGCCAGGCGCGGTAGGCGGGCGAGGCCGGGTCCCGCTGCGCGCGGAGGAGCGCCTCGAGCGCCGCCTGCTGCTCGGGCGAGGGGCGGAAGAGGAGCGAGACCGACTCGAAGCGGGTGGCGCCGTCGAGCCGCCCCGCGTCGGCCGCCGCCCTCGTCAGCGGGTGGACGCTGCCGGGCAGGACGGCGAAGGGCTCGCCCTGGGCCGAGGCCCGCGGCGGCGCCGGCAGGAGCGCGACGATGGCGGCGAGGCCGCACCGCGCGACGTTCCTCATGAGGGCCATCTCTGCGCTCCGTTTCGCCCCCGCGATCGAAGCGGGATTTGTAACCGGCCGCAGCGCCCGTCCGCGCCCCCTCGGCGGGCTGGGCTGACGTGGGTGCGGTGACCCCGGCAGGCTCAACCGGCCGCCATCACGGAGGAAGCTGGGGATGACTCCCAGGGGGCGTTGCCCGCGACAATTTAATAGCCTAGTCTACGGTCATCGTGTCTACGGATCCGGACGTGATCGGCGTGCTGCGCGACCTCCGGCGCTCCCTCTCCCGCGCTGCCGCGGCGATCTTCGCCAGGACGGGCGTCGGGCCGAAGCAGGTGCTCGTCATGCGCGAGCTGGCGCGGCTCGGGAGCACCTCGCAGGTGGACCTGGCGCTCGGCACGGCGACCGATCCGGCCGCGCTGATGCGCGCCATCGACGCGCTCGAGCGGCGGGGCTGGGTGCGCCGGGCGGGCTGCACGGACGACCGGCGCAAGAAGCTCGTCTCGCTCACGCCCGAGGGGCGGCGGGAGGTGGGCGCGCTCGACGAGGCCTACGAGTCGCTGCGGGCGCTCCTCGACGAGGGGCTCACCGCGGCCGAGCGGAAGCAGTTCTGCGCCATCGCGGCGAAGCTCATCGCCAGGATGAACGAGGCGGGCGCCGACGCGCCGGCGGACGACCAGCCGTGAGCTCCCCGGCCCGTCCCCGCTGACGCCAGCCAAGGGGCCCACCCCCGCGGCGACGGATCCCCTGGCCGGGGCGGCCCGGAGTGGCCATGATGTCACCATGGGGAAGGGCGGGCTCCGCGACGCGGGCCTGGCGCGCCTCGCGGGCCAGGTTTTCGACGTGCTGGTGCTGGGCGGCGGCATCAACGGCGCCGTGGCCGCGGCGGCGCTCTCGACCCGCGGCGCCTCGGTGGCGCTCGTCGAGCGGGGCGACTTCGCCTCGGAGACGTCGCAGGCCTCCTCCTGCCTGGTCTGGGGCGGCATCAAGTACCTCGAGACGCTGGAGGTCGGCCTGGTGCGCCGGCTCTGCCGCGCCCGCAACGAGCTCCTGCGCGCCTACCCCTCGTCGGTGCGCGAGGTCCGCTTCTACGCCGCGCACGAGCGCACCTTCCGCCACGCCCGGGCGAAGCTCGTCGCCGGCACCTGGCTCTACTGGGCCCTCGGCGGCGGCTTCACCGCCCCGCCGCGCCCGCGCTCGCTCGACGACATGGCGCGCGAGGAGCCGCTCGTGGCGCGCGACCTGCTCGACGGCGGGTTCGAGTACTCCGACGCCTGGCTGCCCGACGGCGACGCCCGCTTCGTCTGGGGGTTCGTGCGCGCCGCCCTCGACCACGGCTGCGCCGCGGTCAACTACGCCGAGGCGCTCGGCTCGCGCCGCGGCGGGGGCGGGTGGCTGACCCGGGTGCGCGACGCGGTCACGGGGCGCGAGCTCGAGATCCGCTCGCGCCTGCTCGTCAACGCCTGCGGCCCCTGGGCCGACGGCGTCAACGCCCGCGACGGCGTCGCCACCGCGCACCGCCACGTCCTCTCGAAGGGGATCCACCTCGTCGTGGACCGGCTCACCGGCAGCGGCCGGGTGCTGGCCTTCTTCGCCGACGACGGTCGGCTCTTCTTCGCCATCCCGCTCGGCCACCGGACCTGCATCGGCACCACCGACACGCCGGCCGAGCGGCCGGACGAGGGGGTCACGGCCGAGGACCGGCGCTTCGTGCTCGACAACGTCAACAAGCGGCTGCGGCTCGAGCGGCCGCTCGGGGAGGGCGACGTCGTCGCCGAGCGCTGCGGCGTGCGCCCGCTGGTGGTGGACGCCGCCGGGCCGGGCGGGCGCGACTGGGTGCAGCTCTCGCGGCGCCACGTCATCGAGGCGAGCGAGGAGGCGCGGCGCGTCACCGTCTTCGGCGGCAAGCTGACCGACTGCCTCAACGTCGGCGAGGAGCTCTGCCGGGAGGCGGCGCGGCTCGGCGTGGCGCTGCCCCACGCGGCGCGCGCCTGGTACGGCGAGCCGCCGGCGGCCGAGCGCGACGACTTCCAGCGGCAGGCGCGGGCGCTCGGGCTCGACGCGCCCGGGTCGGCGGGGGGCGAGGCCCCCTCGGACCGGCTCTGGCGGCGCCACGGCCGCGAGGCCTTCGCGCTCCTCGAGGCGATCCGGCGCGATCCGCGCGCCGGGGAGCCGCTCCTCGGCCCGGGCGGCTGCCTGCGCTGCGAGGTGGAGGCGGCCGGGCGGCGCGAGCTGGTGGTGCGGCTCGAGGACTTCCTGCGCCGGCGCACGTCGCTCGCGCTCGTGGAGCGGCGCGAGGACCTGCGGCGCGACCCGGGGCTGGAGGAGGCCTGCCGGCTCCTGTTCGGCGAGCAGGCGGCGGCGCGGCGGGCCGAGTACTTCGGCGAGGCGCCGGCAGGGCCGTGATGGGGCGCGGCGCGGCGGGGTGGGGCCCCGGCGCGGCGGCGTCGGCTATCGTCGGCGCATGACCGGGCGGCGCACCGCCAGGGAGCTGGAGCGGGCGGCGGCTGGCCGGCCGGCGCCGGCCACCGTGGCCGCCGCCACCGGCGAGGCCGAGGCCATGCTCGTCCGGCGCGGCCTGCGCCCGCGGCTGGCGCGCCCCGACCTCCCGTTCCCGCGCGATCTCGACGGCCCGGAGGCCGAGCGGCTGGCCGAGAAGCTCGGCCACTACGGCTTCCGGCTCTTCCTGCGCGGCGCCATCCTGGCGCGCGGTCCCTTCCGGCCGGCCGACGTGACCCGCTACCTCACGGCGGCGCAGGCGGAGGCGGCGGCGGAGGCGCTCGTGGCCCTCGGGCTCGGCCGGCGCGACCCGGACGGCCGCTGCCGGCTCCGCTGGCCGGCGCGCAGCTTCGGCGGGACGCTCGAGTGGTGGGTGGCGCGGGAGCTGCGGCGGCGGCTCGGCCTCGACGTGCTGGCCGGCGTCCGCTCGGGCGCGCGCGGCGTCGGCGGCGACCTCGACGTGGTGGCGGCGGGGGAGGGGAAGCTCCTCTACGTGGAGCTCAAGTCGTCGCCGCCCAAGCACATCACGGCGAGCGAGGTGGCCGCCTTCGTCGACCGGCTGCGGGCGCTGCGCCCGCACCTCTCCATCTTCGCGGTCGACACGGCGCTGCGGCTGCCGGACAAGGTGCTGCCCATGCTCGCCGGGGCGGTGGGGACGGCCGCGGCGCCGCGCCGGCTCCTGCGCGACTGCTGGGCGGTGGCGCCGGGGCTCTACGCGGTGAACGCGCGCCAGGACCTGGTCGAGAACCTGTGCGTCGCCATCGCCGACGGGCTGCTGGCGCTCTCGCCCGACCCGCCCTGAGCTACGCCAGGTTGTGGAAGACGCGCTGCACGTCCTCGTCCTGCTCGAGGGCGTCGACGAGCTCGAGGACCTCCTTGGCCTGATCCTCGGAGAGCTCGACGGGCGTCTGGGCCACGAACTCCGACTCGGCCGAGACGACCGGCACCTTCCGCGCCTCGAGCGCCGCCTGGAGCTGGCCGAAGCTCTCGAAGGCGCAGCGGATGACGAGCTGCTTCTCGCCCTTCTCGCCGGTCCCCTCGCCCATCTCCTCGAGCCCGTGGTCGATGAGGTCGAGCTCGAGCGCCTCGGCGTCCACGCCCTCGGGCGCCAGCCGGAAGACGCCCATCTTCTTGAACTGGAAGGCGACGCTGCCGGTGTTGCCCATGTTGCCGCCGTGGTTCTTGAAGGCCACCCGGACGTTGGCGACGGTGCGCACCACGTTGTCGGTGGCCGTCTCGACCACCACCGCCACGCCGTGCGGCGCGTAGCCCTCGTAGAGCACCACCTCGTAGGCCTTCTGGTCCTGGCCGCTGGCCCGCTTGATGGCGGCCTCGACCTTGTCCTTCGGCATGTTGGCGCCGCGCGCGTTCTGGAGCGCGCGCCGCAGGGCCGGGTTGGTGTCGGCGCTCGGGCCGCCGGACTTCACCGCGATGGCGATGTCCTTGGAGATGCGCGTGAACAGCTTCGCCATCTTGTTCCAGCGGGCGAACATCGTGGCCTTGCGGGTCTCGAAGATGCGTCCCATGGGCTCCTCTCGCGGCGTGGCGGCAGGGCGTGCCGTGGCGCGCCGCGAGACGCGGATACCCCACGGCCCGGCGCCGCGCAAGCGCGTCCCTAATGGGTCCATACCAAAGTTCGATTATCCCCCGACTGCCCGGTCGAAGCGGCCGAAGCCACCGACCTCACTCGCGACGCAGATCTGCGCTCCAAGGCGCACCAGGTGCCTAAGTGTCCTACACGACGGCACTTAGGCGGTTGACGGTGTCCCGTGATGAAGGTACTTCGCCGAGCACGCTCGTACCGTGTTCATGGTATCGAGCCTGCGCTTTTCGACGCAGCGCTTCCTGGGCGAGAGCCCAGGCAACGTGCCGCACGGGGTCAGAGGGACCCTCTGCCTGCGCCGGGAAGTGCGAACGCAGCGAGCCAGGAGGTAGTTGGAATGGTGAAGAACAAGTCAGCCCTGCTCGGAACGGCCGGGGTCGCAACGCTCTGCGTCATGATGAGCGCCTGCGGCGCCAACGGGACCACCTCGTCGGTCGGCGGCGTCGCCAGCGCCGGCGCGCCGGTCGCCAGCATCGCGCTCCGCGACTCGTCGACCCCGCCGGTGGCGCGCTCCGCCCCGACGGCCACCGACGGCACCTTCGCCGTCGACGTGAACGGCCTCACCCCGCCGTTCCTGCTGAAGGCCCAGGCCGCCACGGGCTCCGCCGTCTACTCCATCTCGGCGCACGGCGAGGCCGTCGACGTGAACGAGATGACCAACGTCGTCTACGCCGCCACCACCGAGAGCAGCAGCACCGACGCCGCCGAGTCGACCTTCCAGACCGCCGCCGCGTCCCAGACCCAGCAGGCCGCCGGCAAGCTCTCGAGCACGCTCGACCAGCTCAAGACCGTGCTCGCGCCGCTCTACAGCCTCTACGGCATCACCAACCCGCTGACCGACCGGCAGCAGGTGCGCGCCATGCTGCGCGACGTCTCCTTCGCGGTGTCGAACGGCACCGTGACCGTGACCAACAAGGCCACCGGCGGCGTCATCTTCACCGGCTCGCTCTCCAACCTCGCGGCCGGCACCTTCACCGCGGCCAACCTGCCGAGCGGCACCGGCACCACGCCGCCCCCGCCCCCGGCCATCGACGGCGCGGCGCTCTACACCGCCGACTGCGCCGCCTGCCACGGTCCGCTCGCCACGAGCTCCAAGCTCGGCGCCACGGCGACGCAGATCCAGGGCGCCATCTCCGCCAACCTCGGCGGCATGGGCGCGCTCTCGAGCCTGACCTCGGCCCAGATCTCGGCCATCGCCGCGGCCCTGGCGCCGGCCACCACGCCCCCGCCCCCCGCGGCCTGTACCTACACCTACGGCGCCTGGGGCACCTGCCAGGCCGACGGCACGCAGACCCGCACCGTGGCCTCGTCGACCCCCGCCGGCTGCACCGGGACCCCGGTCCTGTCGCAGGCCTGCACCTACGTGCCGCCGCCTCCCGCGGCCTGCTCGTACACCTACAGCACCTGGGGCGCCTGCCAGTCGGGCGGCACCCAGACCCGCACCGTGCTCAGCACGACGCCGGCCGGCTGCACCGGGACCCCGGTCCTGTCGCAGGCCTGCACCTACGTGCCGCCGCCCCCCGCGGCCTGCACCTACACCTACGGCGCCTGGGGCACCTGCCAGTCGAACGGCACCCCGACCCGCACCGTGACCGCGTCGACGCCGACGGGCTGCGCCGGGACCCCGGTCCTCTCGCAGGCCTGCACCTACGTGCCGCCGCCCCCCGCGGCCTGCACCTACACCTACAGCGCCTGGGGCGCCTGCCAGTCGAACGGCACCCAGACCCGCACCGTGACCGCGTCGACGCCGACGGGCTGCGCCGGGACCCCGGTCCTCTCGCAGGCCTGCACCTACGTGCCGCCGGTCTGCACGTACACCTACAGCGCCTGGGGCGCCTGCCAGTCGAACAACACCCAGACCCGCACGGTGACCGCGTCGACGCCGACGGGCTGCGCCGGGACCCCGGTCCTCTCGCAGGCCTGCACCTACACCCCGCCCATCGACGGCGCCGCGCTCTACACGCAGTACTGCAGCGGCTGCCACGGCACCTCGAAGAAGGGCCAGCCGGCGTCGCTCATCCAGAGCGCCATCAACTCCAACATCGGCGGGATGGGCTCGCTCAGCTTCCTGACGCCGGCGCAGATCGCGGCCATCTCGGCGGCGCCGTAAGCGCCTGACGAGCGCGTCGCGGCTCCCCGGACCCGGGGCGCCCGGCGCCGGAGAACGGAGGGCCTCGGCCAGCACGGCCGGGGCCCTCTTCCGCTTCCAGGCTCAGATCACCGTGCCGTCGGCGATGACGCCGCCCTTGGGCACGATGACGATGCCGTCGCGGATGAAGTGGCCGTAGCCGTCGGCCTGCTGCACCTTCTTCTCGTTGAGGATGCGGACGCCGCGGCCGATGCGGGCGTTCTTGTCGATGATGGCCCGCGCGATGACGGAGCCCTCGCCGACGCCGACCGGCGGCACGCCGCGCGCCTGCGCCTCCTCGATCTCCTCGAGCGACTCGTAGAAGTCGGCGCCCAGCATCAGCGTCTCGCGCAGCTTGGCTCCCTGGCCGACGCGGCTGCGGATGCCGATGACCGACCGCTCGATCTCGGCCGCCATGAGGATGCAGCCCTCCGAGACGAGCGAGGTGCGCAGCGTGCAGCCCTCCACCTTGCTGGCCGGCAGGAAGCCCTGGCTCGTGTAGACGGGGCGGGCCGCGTCGTAGAAGTCGAAGGGGGGCAGGCGCGAGGTGAGGTCGAGGTTGGCCTGGAAGTAGGACGCGATGGTCCCGACGTCCTCCCAGTAGCCGCGGAACAGGTGGGCCTGCACCCGCGCCTCGACCATGGCCTTCGGCAGCACGTGGCGGCCGAAGTCGGCGAGCGCCGTGTCGGCGATGGCCGTCTCCAGCGCCTCGCGCCCGAAGAGGTAGATGCCCATCGAGGCCAGGAAGCCGCGCCCGTAGCCGGGGATGTCCGACTCGAGCGCGTCGAGCCGGTCCGGCCCGGGCTTCTCCTCGAAGTGGGTGATGCGGCCGGACGGGTCGACCTTGACGATGCCGAAGCCGGCGGTCTGCTCGCGCGCCACCGGGATGACCGCCACGGTGGCGTCGGCCTTGGCGCCGCGGTGGGTGGCCTGCAGCGCGCGGAAGTCCATCTGGAAGAGCTGGTCGCCGGAGAGGATCAGCACCTCCTTGCCGCGGTGGCTGCGCAGGTGGCGCAGGCTCTGGCGCACGGCGTCGGCGGTGCCCTGGAACCAGTCGGCGTTGTCGTCGGTCTGCTCCGCCGCCAGCACGGTGACGAAGGCGTCGGTGAAGACGTCGAACTTGTAGGTGTGGCTGATGTGCTTGTTGAGGCTCTCGGAGTTGTACTGCGTGACGACGAAGATGCGCCGCAGGTTGGAGTTGAGGCAGTTGGAGACCGGGATGTCGATGAGCCGGTACTTGCCGGCGATGGGGACCGCCGGCTTCGACCGGCGCTGGGTGAGGGGGAAGAGGCGGGTCCCGCGGCCACCACCCAGGATCACGGCCAGGCAGTCGTTCATGGGGCCAATTCTCGCGCCGGGGGTCGCGAGGCTGTCAAGGGGAGAGCGTCACCCAGGGCGAACGCCCGCCGGGGCGTCGGCGCCGGCCGGCCCGGGGCCCGGCCAGTGGTCGTCCTCGAGCAGGATCACCGGCAGGGGGCGGTCGCGCTGCGGGCTCCACTGGAGCAGCTCGGCCTCGGCGCCGCGCACCTGCAGGAAGGTGAGCTGCACCCGCGACCGCGGCACCAGGACGTCGTGGGTGAAGACGGCGATCCAGGTGCCGGTGTTGAAGTACCAGGCGGGGCCGCCGGCGCGCTCGAGCGGCGTGACGACCTCGTCGTGGGTGTGGCCGAAGACCACGAGCGGCACGTCGACCAGCCCGGCGATCCGGCCGGCCGCTTCGAGGAGCGGGCGCGGGGGCTCGTCGGACGGCATCCGCAGCGCCGCGGCGACGAGCCCGGCCGCTCCCGCGGCGCCGAAGGTGAGGTAGAGGACGACGGAGAGGAGCGCCTTCCAGCCGGCCCCGAACTGGAGCGCGCCGATGGCGGCGCTGGCCGAGGCGAAGACGGCCAGGCCGAGCACGGTGGCGAGCGCGCCGCCGACCGTGAGCTTGAGGAGCTGGCGCAGGATGCCGGCGGCGGCCCGCGCCGCGTCGGCGCCGGCCCGCTTGAGGGCGTCCACCTCGACCAGCCTCGCCCCGAGCCCACTCGCCTCGGCGAGCCGCGCCACCTCGGCGGCGTGGGCTGCCTCGGCCGGCCGCTGCCACGAGGGGTCGGCGGCGCGCGCCAGCCGGCGCAGGAACTGGACGAGGAAGGGGGCGTGGCTCCAGAGCACCCGCGCCAGCAGGCGGGGCCGGTTGGCGAGCAGCCAGCGCAGGTAGCGGTAGTTGGCGCGGCTCGAGGGGACGATGAAGGTGATGTGGCCGAAGGCGTTGTAGAGGTACTTCTGGAAGAAGTTGCCGAGCGGCAGGTCGCGGCGCGCCACCGCCTCGGCCGCCTCGCGGTCGAGGGCGCGGCGCAGCGGGAAGCGGAAGGCGTTCTCCGGGTCGTACTGGCAGCCGTGCTCGATCCAGATGCGCCCCGGCTCGTGCAGGAACCAGGGGGCGAAGGAGAGCTGCCCGAGCGCCGCCGGCGCGGCCCGCGCCTCGAGCGCCGCCGCCACCGCGGCGCGGACCGGCGCCTGCACCTCGTCGTGCTGCAGCTCGAGGTCGTGGTTGCCGGGGAGGAAGATCACCTCGTGGCCGCTCGCCAGCACCTCGGCCAGCCCCTCCACGAACGCCGGGTGGCCGGCCAGGACGTCGGCCACCATCCGCGCCGCCCCCTCCGGCGACGGCGGCGGGCCGAAGCGCCGCTCCGGGCCGCGGGCGCCCGGCGCCGGCTCCGGCTCGATGCGCAGGAGGTCGAAGGTGTCGCCGTTCAGGACGAGCGCCAGCGGCGGCGCGTCGCGCCCGGCCCGCTCGCGGCAGAGCCAGCGGCAGAAGGCGCGGAAGTCGTCGTCGTAGAAGAAGGTCTCGAGCCGGTACCAGCGCTTCGAGGCCGGGCTGCGGCCGCGCCCGAGGTGCAGGTCGGAGACGACGACGAGGTCGCGTGGCCGGCCGGCCGGGCTCGTGGGAGGCGCCGTCACCGCCTCCCACGGTACCACTCGGGCGGCCCTAGCGCCGCGCCAGGACGACCAGCGCCGTCACCCCCGCCGCCAGCCCCCAGAAGGCCGAGCCGACGCCGAAGAGCGTCACCCCCGACGCCGTGACGAGGAAGGTGACGAGCGCCGGCTCCCGCTGGGCGTCGTCCTTCAGGGCGGCCGTGAGGCCCGAGGCGATGGTGTTGAAGAGGGCCAGCCCCGCCACCGCCATGACCAGCTCCTTCGGGAAGGCGGCGAAGAGGGCGCCCACCGTCGCGCCGAAGAGGCCGAGCAGGCCGTAGAAGGCGCCGGCCGCCACGGCCGCCACGTAGCGCCGCTTCGGGTCCTCGTGCGCCTCGCGCCCCATGCACAGGGCGGCGGTGATGGCGGCCAGGTTGAAGGCGTAGCCGCCGAACGGCGCCAGCGCGAGCGTGGTCACGCCGGTCCAGGTGACGATGGGCGAGATGGGCGTCTCGCCGTAGCCCGAGGCGCGCAGCACCGCCACGCCGGGCACGTTCTGCGAGGCCATGGTGACGACGAAGAGCGGGACCGCGACGCCCACGAGCGCGCCGAGCGTGAAGGTGGGGGCGGTGAAGACCGGCCGGGCCAGCTCCAGCCGGACCTCGCCGAGCGAGAGCAGGCCGAGCCAGCCGGCGATGGCGGTGCCGAGCGCCAGCACCACGATGACGGCGTAGCGCGGCCAGAGCCGCCGGCCGACCAGGTAGGCGGCGAACATGGCGAGGGCCAGGCCGAGCTGCGTCTTCATGGCCACGAAGACGTCGAGGCCGAAGCGGAGCAGCACCCCGGCCAGCATCCCCGAGGCGAGCGGCACCGGGATGCGCGAGATGGAGCGCTCGAACCAGCCGGTGGCGCCGGCCACGACCATGAGCGCGCCCGAGACCAGGAAGGCGCCGACGGCCGCCGACATGGGGAGGCCGGCGGCGCTCGTCGCCAGGAGCGCGGCGCCCGGCGTCGACCATGCGGTGACCACCGGCACCCGCCAGCGGAGCGAGAGGCCGATGCAGGTGAGCGCCATGCCCACGCCGAGCGCCCACATCCAGGAGGCCACCTCGGCCGCGCCGGCGCCGGCGGCGCGGGCCGCCTGGAAGACGATGACCGCCGAGCTGGTGTAGCCGACGAGGACGGTGACGAAGCCGGCGATGACCGCGGAGGCCGAGAGGTCCCGGAGGAGGCGCATGGCGGCGCACTCTACCCGGGGCCGGCCCGGCGCGGGCCGCGATCAGGAGGCGGTCGGGAGCTCCGCCGGCTTGTCGACCTCGGGCGGCGGCGCCTCGCCCTCCGGCTCCTCCGCCTCGACGCGGTGATCGCGGGCGATGAGCAGGTAGATGGCCGGCACGAAGAAGAGGGTGAAGGCGGTGCCGATGGCCATGCCGGCCACCAGCACGAGGCCGATGCTGTTGCGGGCGGCGGCGCCCGGGCCGGTGACCAGCGTCAGCGGGAAGTGGCCGCACACGGTGGCCACGCTCGTCATGAGGATGGGGCGCAGGCGCGTCGCCGCGGCGGCGCGCACGGCGTCGACCTTGCTCTGCCCCTGGCGCTGCAGGGCGTTGGCGAACTCGACGATGAGGATGCCGTTCTTGGAGACCAGGCCGACCAGCGTGACGAGCCCCACCTGCGAGTAGACGTTGAGCGTGGTGGTCCACCCGTCGGTGAAGAACGGGATGTTCGGGTTGGGCATCTTGAGGAAGGTCATGGTGAGCGCGCCGAACATGGCGAGCGGCACCGAGCCGGCCAGGATGACGAACGGGTCGCGGAAGCTGTTGAACTGGGCCGCCAGCACCAGGAAGATGAGCACGATGGCGAGCAGGAAGGCCGGCAGGAACTTGTCGCCTTCGGTCCGCAGCTGCCGCGACTCGCCGGTGTAGTCGAGGGTGTAGCCCTTCGGCAGGATGCGGCTCGCCTCGTCCTCCAGGAAGCGGAGCGCCTGGTCGAGCGGCCGCACCGCCACGCCGCTGATCTTGACGGCGTTGAGCTGCTGGAAGCGGGCCAGCGAGCGGGGCGTCACCGAGTCCTTGATCCGCGCGATGGAGGCGAGCTTCACCAGCTGGCCGCCGGGGCCGGTGACGTAGACGTCCTTCAGCTGCTCCGGGTTGAGCCGGTCGACGCGCAGCAGCTGCGGGATGACCTTGTAGCTGCGGCCGGCCACGCTGAAGCGGTTGACGAAGTTGCCGCCCACCGCCGCCCCCAGGTCCTGGCCGACGGTCTGCAGGTTGAGCCCGAGCTCGGCCACCTTCTCTCGGTCGAGCTCGATCTCCGACTCGGGCTGGTCGAGCTTCAGGTCGAGGAGCGGCGGGAAGGCGAACATGCCGCTGGCCGCCGCCTTCTCCTGGATCTTCTGGGCGAAGCCCAGGATCTCGGAGGCCTCGGCGGTGGAGGCGATGACCAGCTCCACCGGGAACTGGCCGCCGCCCGGCAGCGCCGGCGGCAGGATGGGGAAGGTCTGGACGCCGGGGATGGCGGCCACCTTCTGCTGCACCTCGGGCAGCACCTTGAAGGCGGTGCGCTTGCGCTGGTCCCAGGGCTTGAGGCCGTCGCCCCAGAAGCCGCCGTTGGGGAAGGTGATCTGGAAGGTGAAGTTGGTCTCGGGGATGGTCTGGAGCGCCTCGTTGATCGCCTTGGTGGAGGTGGCCACCTGGTCGAGCGTCGAGTTGGCCGGCGTGTTGACCACGCCGAAGACGACCCCCTGGTCCTCGGCCGGCGCCAGCTCCTTGGGCGACTGCGCGAACATGAGCAGCGCCAGCGCGCCCACCACCACCCAGGCGGTGTAGATGACCCCGCGCACCCGGAAGGAGAGGTCGAGGTGGCGCGCGTAGGTGGCCCGCAGCCGCTCGAAGGCCCGCTCCACCACCCCGGCGAAGCCCGACGCGTCGTGGCCGCCGCGCAGGAGGTAGGCCGACATCACCGGCGAGAGCGTCAGCGCCACCACGCCCGAGATGGTGACGGCGCCGGCGAGCGTGAGCGCGAACTCGCGGAAGAGCGAGCCGGTGAGGCCGCCCTGGAAGGCGATGGGCGTGTAGACCGCCGCCAGCGTGATGGTCATGGAGATGATCGGCCCGACCAGCTCGCGGGCGCCGGTGAGCGCCGCGTCGAGCGGGCGCGCCCCCTGGCGCAGGTGCCGCTCCACGTTCTCCACCACCACGATGGCGTCGTCGACCACGAGCCCGACCGAGAGCACCACCGCGAGCAGCGTCAGCAGGTTCACGGTGAAGCCGAAGGCCTGCATCAGGAAGACGGCGCCGACGAGCGAGACCGGGATGGCCACCACCGGCACCAAGACCGAGCGGAGCGAGCCGAGGAAGAGGAAGATGACCACCACCACGATGAGCAGCGTCTCGCCCAGCGTCCGCTCCACCTCCTCGATGGCGCTCTGGATGTAGGCGGTCCCGTCGTAGGCGATGCGGGCCTGGATCTGCTCCGGGATCTCCTTCTGCAGCGACGCCAGCTCGGCCCGCACCCGCTTGATGACGTCGAGCGAGTTGGCGTTCGGCAGCGCCCAGACGCCGATGAAGACGGCGGTCTGGCCGCTGAAGTTGACCATGGTGTCGTAGTCCTCGGCCCCGAGCACCACGTCGGCCACGTCGCGCAGCCGCACCACCGCGCCGCCGCGCTCGCGCACCACCAGCTGCTCGAACTCCTGCGCCGAGCGCAGGTCGGTGTTGGCGGTGAGGTTCACCTGCACGAGCGAGCCCTTGGTCTGCCCCACCGCCGCCAGGTAGTTGTTGGCGGCGAGCGCCTGGCGCACCTGGGCCGGGCTGACGTTGAGCGCCGCCATCCGGTCCGGCTTGAGCCAGATGCGCATGGCGAAGGTGCGGGCGCCGAGCACGTCGGCCCGCTGCACCCCCTCCACCGCCGAGAGGCGCGGCTGCACCACGCGCACCAGGTAGTCGGTGATCTCGTTCTGCTTCAGGAACTCGGAGGAGAAGGAGAGGTAGGCCGAGGCGAACTGGCTGTCGGCCGACTCGATGTTGAGCACCGGGACCTGCGCCTCGGGCGGCAGGTCGCCGCGCACCTGGTCCACCTTGGAGCTGATCTCGGCGAGCGCCTTGGTGGCGTCGTGGTTGAGCCGGAGCCGCGCCCGGATGATGGACACGTTCTGCCGGCTCTCCGACTCGAGGTAGTCGATGCCGTCGGCGGCGGCGATGACCCGCTCGAGCGGCGTGGTGATGAAGCCGCGCACCAGCTGGGCGTTGGCGCCGACGTAGGCCGTGGTGACGGTGATGGCGGCGTTCTCGCTGCGCGGGTACTGGCGCACGTTGAGCGTGCGGATGGCCTGCAGCCCGGCGATGACGATGACCAGGTTGACGACGACGGCGATGACCGGCCGCCGGATGAAGAGGTCGGTGAGCTTCATGGGCGCGAGCTCCCGGTCACCGCTCGGCCGGCCGCGGCGACAGCTCGGCCGTGGGGGCGAGGTCGTTGCGCACCACCACGTGGACCCCGTTGCGCAGCTTGAAGGCGCCGCTGCTCACCACCGCCTCGCCGGGCGCGAGGCCGGAGACCACCGCCACGAGGTCGCCGCGCCGCTCGCCGAGCCGCACGAACTTCTGGTGCGCCACGGTGGCCGCGCCGCCCGGCTCGTCCTTCTTCTCCTCGATCACGTAGACCGAGTCGCCGAAGGGGGCGTACAGCACGGCCGTGGCCGGCACGATGATCGTCGGCCGCTTCTCGCTCGACAGCACCTCGACGTTGGCGAACATGCCCGGGCGCAGCCGGCCGTCGGGGTTGGGGTAGGTGGCCCGCATGCGGACGTTGCGCGTGGCGGCGTCCACCTCGGTGTTGACGGTGGTGACCTTCCCCTCCCACGTCTCTCCCGGGAAGGTGTCGGTGTGCAGGTGGGTGCGCTGGCCCAGCTTCACCTCGGCGAGCGCCTGCTGCGGCAGCCAGAACTCGGCGTGGATGGGGTCGACCGACTGGAGCGAGGCGATGGGGGCGCCGGGTGAGAGCACCTGGCCGAGCTCCACCTGGCGGATGGAGATGCGGCCGTCGAAGGGGGCGCGGATGGTCTTCTTGGCGATGGTGGCCTGGAGCGCGGCCACGGCCGCGTCGAGCTGCTTCAGGCGCGCCTCGGCGGCGTCGAGCTCGGCCGGCGTGTTGGCCCCCCCCTCCCGCAGGCTCTGGGCCCGCTCCAGGGAGAGCTTGGCGAGCGCCGCCTCGGCCTGCGAGGCGGCCAGCTGCGCCTCCTCGGTCGAGGTGTCGAGCCGCACCAGCAGGGCGCCGCGCCGCACGAAGGTGCCCGAGTCGAAGCCGATCTGGCGGACCGTCCCGGAGAGCTCGGCGCCGAGCGTGACCGACTGGACCGCCACCAGCGAGCCGATGGCGTTGCGGCTCGGCTGCCACTCGACCTGCTCGACCTTGGCCGAGCTGACCGACTCGGGCGGCGGCGTGAAGCCCTTGGCGGCGCCGATCATGGCGCCGATCTGCCCCGCCTTGACGCCGGCCAGCAGGCCGACCACGACGACGAGACCGGCGAGGGCGAGGATCCAGATCTTCCGGGTGGCCTTCATGAGCGTCCTTCCGCGCCGGCGCCGTGCCGGCGAGCCGCCAGGCCGACGAGGCGCGGCGAATCGATTTCGTGTAAGGAGGTGTCGGCGGGGCGGCAAGGCCAGGCCGGGGAGGGCCCGGGGGCGCCGCAAGCACACGTTCCGGTCGCGTGGCGCGGAGGAAACGCTTAGGCTACGCGCGCTCCACCCGCACCACCGGCCCGGGCGCGCGCGCCGGGCCCGCGCACGAGGATCACCTGCATGGCCACCGCCCCGAACGCCCCCGCCGACGCCGAGGGAGGTGGCGCGTCCACCCCCAGGAGCCCTTACCAGGACGAGATCGTCATCTCCTGGGCCGAGCTCCACCGCGACGCCCGCTACCTGTCGCGCGTGCTGCACGACCTGGGCGAGTGGAAGGGGATCATCGCCATCACGCGCGGCGGCCTGGTGCCGGCGGCGCTGGTGGCCCGCGAGCTCGACATCCGGCTCATCGACACCGTCTGCGTGGTGAGCTACGGCGCCGCCGAGGGCGGCCAGGCCGAGCAGCACCAGGGCGAGCTGCAGTGGCTGAAGGAGGTCTCCGGCGACGGCGCCGGCTGGCTCCTCATCGACGATCTCGTCGACACCGGCCGGACCGCCAAGGCGGTGCGCGAGCGGCTGCCGAAGGCCCACTTCGCCACGCTCTACGCCAAGCCCCAGGGGCGGCCGGTGGTCGACACCTTCGTGAAGGAGTTCAAGCAGGAGAAGTGGATCTACTTCCCCTGGGACATCGACTACCAGTTCGTCTCGCCGATCAAGCAGCGCGTCGCGCCGCAGGGGAAGTGAGCGGAGCGGCCCGACGGCGCGGCCCGGCGAGCGCGCCGGGCCGGTCCGCCGCCGCGCCGGGTCGGGTCAGGGCCGGTGGGCGAGCACCGCGCCGAAGTCGCCGACGGCACGCAGCCCGGCCGCCGGGCTGCCCCAGAGCGCGTTGAGCTGGTACGAGGTGGTGCCGCTCTCCACCGGCGACCAGGCGGCGCCGTCCCAGTGGACCAGCGTGCCGCCCCAGCCCGACGCCCAGACGTCGTGCGCCGAAGCGCCCCAGAGCCCAGCGAGCCGGCGGGTGGTGCCGCTCGGCACGCTCGACCAGGCGCTGCCGTCGTAGTGCCAGCACGCGCCGCCCTCGCCCACGGCCCAGATGTCGGTGGCCGAGCTCCCCCAGACGGCCAGGAGCGGGCCGCCGCCGAGCGCGGTGTGGCTCCAGGCGGCGCCGTCCCAGTGCGCCACGGCGCCGGTGCCGGCCGACGCGCCGACCACCCAGACGTCGCTCGCGCCGGTTCCCCAGACCGCGCCGGCGCGCCAGCCTCCCCACCAGGCGAGCGCGCTCGACGCGCTCGACCAGCCCTTGCCGTCCCAGCGCAGCAGGGCGTCGCCCACCGCCCAGACGTCGGTGGCCGAGCTGCCCCAGACGCCGGCGAGCCAGTCGCCGCTCCCCGGCGAGGCCACGGCGCCGAGCGGGTTGGGCACGCTCGACCAGGCCGCGCCGTCCCAGCGCAGGGTCCTGCCGTAGTTGCCGACCACCCAGACGTCGCCGGCGCCGCTGCCCCAGACGCCGTTCAGCACGGAGTTGGAGACGCCGCTCGCGGGGTTGGGGACGTCGGCCCAGGCGCTCCCGCCCCAGCGCAGGACGTGGCCCGCCGAGCCGACCGCCCAGACGTCGCTCGCCGCGCTCCCCCAGATGCCCAGGAGCAGGCCGTCGGCCATCCCCTGCGCGAGGTTGGTCCAGCTCTTCCCGTCCCAGTGGACCAGGTCGCCGCGCGCGCCGACCGTCCAGGCGTCGTTGGCGGCCGAGCCGCCGATGGAGAGGAGGTTGTGCCCCGTCCCGCGCGGCGAGGCGGACCAGGCCTGGCCGTCCCAGTGGATCAGCCCGCGGTAGGCATCGAGCGCCCAGACGTCGCTCGCCGAGGTCCCCCAGACCCTCACGTACCAGTACGCGGTGCCGGCGGAGGCGGTGGTGGTGCAGCAGAACCCGGCGAGGAGCGCGGCGCAGGTGCTCGGGGTCACGTTGGTCCAGAGCTGGCCGTTCCAGTGGACGACCGTGCCGGCCGAGCCGACCGCCCAGACGTCGCTCGGGCCGCTGCCCCAGATCCCGTACAGGTTGGGCGTCATCGTCATGCCGAAGAGCGCGTCGTAGCGCGGGTCGACGCCGCTCGCGACGCTCGACCAGGCGGCGCCGTCCCAGTGACGGATGGTGCCCTGGTCACCCGCCACCCAGACGTCGTTGGCGGCGCTGCCCCAGACGGCGTTGGCCCCGCCCACCGCCGAGACCTGCGTCCAGGCGGCGCCGTCGAAGTGCCAGACGGCGGACCCGACGGCCCAGACGTCGGTCGCCGAGGAGCCCCAGACGTCGAAGAGCTGAGAGGCGGTGATGCTGGGGACGGCCGCCCAGGCGGTCCCGTTCCAGTGGAGGATCTCGGCGCGGTTGCCCGTGGTGCTCCCCGACCAGCCGACGGCCCAGGCATCGCTCGAGCCGCTGCCCCAGACCGCGTAGAGATCGGTGGAGGTCGGGGTGGCCGCCTTCGACCAGGCGGCCCCGTCCCAGTGGAGCGCGGTGCCGCCGTTCCCGACGGCCCAGGCGTCGGCGGCGGAGCGCGCCCAGACGCCGCGCAGCGGGTTGCCCTGGGGCAGCGGGTTCTCCCAGCACCAGCGGTCGGCGCTGCAGGCGCTCGCCACGGCGGGCGGCGCCTGCACGTCGGCGGCGGCGACGGTGACGCTCAGGCTGGGCGGCGAGAAGATCGTGCCGGCGCGGCTCGGCGTGATCACGTAGGCGCCGGCCGGCACGCCGCCCGGAAACTGGTAGGCGCCGGTCGCGTCGGTCGTGGTGGTGGCGGTCGCGGCGCCGGAGAGGCTGAGGGTGACGCCGCCCACGTCGAGGCCGGCGATCCGACCCGAGAGCCGGTAGGTGACGGGAGGCTTGGCGGAGCTTCCCCCGCAGGCGGCGAGGAGCGCGGCGAGCGAGGCCGCGACGGCGAGGCGGGTCCGGTGTGCGTGCACGAGCTCCCCCTTCTCACCGGCGGCGCTGGTCACCTCGGGTGAGATCACGCAGAGTAGAACCCACCGCGGTCCGCCTGTCGAGGACTCAGCGCGCTCCCGGCGTCGCCGTGGCGAGAGGCCGCGGGATGCAGGTGGAGGGACTACATCGGCGCCAGGCCGCGGCTGCCCCGCCCTCGATGCACGGAGGGCTTCGCGAGGCGCGATCCATGTGCGGCGCGGCGCCGGGAGCGGCCTCGACGGCGCCGGCCGGACCTCCCGGGCCGGCGCGCTCCGCAGCCGTGGACGATGTCGGCGCCGGGTGGTACGAGGTGCCACCCGGACGGGGAGGGGCGGCCGGGCCACCGGCCGGCGCCGAGGACCAAGCGATCGTGACCGTTCCCAGGCTGCAGCTCGCGCACGTCACCAAGCGCTACGCGTCGGTGGTGGCGAACGACGACGTGGCGCTCACCGTCCAGCCGGGCGAGATCCACGCCGTCCTCGGCGAGAACGGCGCCGGCAAGTCGACGCTGATGAAGATCATCTACGGCGCGGTCCGCCCCGACGCCGGGGAGATCCGCTGGGACGGCGCGCCGGTGCACGTCCGCAGCCCGCAGGAGGCCAGGCAGCTCGGCATCGCCATGGTCTTCCAGCACTTCTCGCTCTTCGACACCCTGTCGGTGGCGGAGAACGTGTGGCTCGGCCTGCCGGCCACGGTGCCGCTCCAGGCGGTGGTGGACGGCATCCGGAAGAAGGCCGAGGAGTACGGCCTCGAGCTCGAGCCGGAGCGGCCGGTCCACACCCTCTCGGTGGGCGAGCGGCAGCGGGTCGAGATCGTGCGGGCGCTGCTCGCCGACCCGAAGCTCCTCATCCTCGACGAGCCGACCTCGGTGCTGACGCCGCAGGCGGTGGAGAAGCTCTTCGTCACGCTGCGCAAGCTGGCCGCCACCGGCTGCTCCATCCTCTACATCAGCCACAAGCTCGACGAGATCCGGACGCTCTGCCACCAGTGCACGGTGCTGCGCGGCGGCCGCGTCTCCGGCACCTGCGACCCGACGCAGGAGACCACCGCCAGCCTGTCGCGCCTCATGATCGGCGCCGAGCCGCCGCGGCTGCAGCACCGGCCGCCGCGGCCGGGGGCGCTGGCGCTCTCGGTGCACGACCTCTCGCTGGAGAAGCCGGACCGGTTCGGCGTCGACCTCCACCGGGTGGCGCTCGAGGTCCACGAGGGGGAGATCGTCGGCATCGCCGGCGTCTCGGGCAACGGCCAGCAGGAGCTGCTCGCCGCCATCTCGGGCGAGGACCCGCGCGCCGAGGCCGGGGCCATCCGGCTCTTCGGCCAGCCCATCGGCCGGCTGCGCGCCCACGCCCGGCGCAAGCTCGGCCTCAACTTCATCCCCGAGGAGCGGCTGGGGCGCGGCGCCGTCCCCTCGCTCTCGCTCGCCCAGAACATGCTGCTCACCCGGCGCGAGTCGCTGCGGGTGCTCGGCTGGATCGACCGCAAGGCGCTCCGCTACCAGACCTCCAACGTCATCGACCGGTTCGGGGTGAAGTCGGCCGGGCCGGGGGCGGTGGCGCGCAGCCTCTCGGGCGGCAACCTGCAGAAGTACATCGTGGGGCGGGAGATCGACGCCGTCCCCAAGGTGCTGGTGGTGGCCCAGCCGACCTGGGGCGTGGACGTCGGCGCCTCGGCCCAGATCCGGGCCGAGCTCGTGGCGCTGCGCGACGCCGGCTGCGCCGTGCTGGTCGTCTCGGAGGAGCTGGAGGAGCTCTTCGAGCTCTCCGACCGGCTCCACGTCATCGCCCGCGGGCGGCTCTCGCCCTCCATCGACACCCCCAAGGCCACCGTGGAGCAGATCGGAGCGTGGATGAGCGGCCTCTGGCCCGGAGGCCCGGCCGCGCCGGCCGGGGAGAAGGCCTCGTGATCCGGCTCGAGGGGCGCCCGGCGCCCTCCACGCTGATGAGCGTCCTCTCGCCCGTCATCGCGCTCGCGCTCACCGTGGCGGCGGGCGCGGTGCTCTTCGCGGCGCTCGGCAAGGACCCGGCGCGGACGCTCCAGGTCTTCCTGCTCGAGCCCTTCAACGGCCTGCGCGCCGTCACCGAGCTCGGCCTCAAGTCGACGCCGCTCGTCCTCTGCTCGCTCGGGCTCGCCCTCTGCTACCGCTCCAACGTCTGGAACATCGGCGCCGAGGGGCAGTTCCTCATGGGCGCGGTGACCGGCGGCGGGCTGGCGCTCCTCGTCACCACGGCCAACGTGGCGATGGGGCGCTGGACCTTCTTCCCGCTGCTCCTCGTGGCCGGGGCGCTCGGCGGCGCCGCCTGGGCCGCCATCGTGGCGCTCCTGCGCGACCGGTTCAACGCCAACGAGATCCTCGTCAGCCTGATGCTGGTCTACATCGCCAACCTGTTCCTCAACTGGCTGGTCTTCGGCCCGTGGAAGGACCCGAACGGCTTCAACTTCCCCCAGACCGTCTCCTTCGCGGCGCAGACCGAGGTGCCGCGGCTGGTGCGCGGCATGCGGGTCAACTGGGGCTTCCCGCTCGGCCTGGTGGCGGCGGCCTTCACCTGGCTCTTCATGTTCCGCACCTACCGCGGCATCCAGCTGCAGGTGGGCGGCCCGGCCCCGGCGGCGGCCCGCTACGCCGGCTTCTCCTCCCGCTCGGCCCTCTGGACGGTGCTGCTCGCCTCGGGCGGCCTGGCCGGCGTGGCCGGCGCGCTCGAGGCGGCCGGGCCGATGGGGCAGCTGACGCCGCACGTCTCCACCGGCTACGGCTTCACCGCCATCATCGTGGCCTTCGTGGGCCGGCTCCACCCGCTCGGCTGCGTGCTCGGCAGCGTGGTCCTCTCCACCTTCCTCATCGGCGGCGAGCTGGCCCAGTCGCGCGTCGGCCTGCCGTCGGCCGTCACCGGCGTCTTCCAGGGCGTGCTGCTCCTCTCGCTGCTCGGCTGCGACACGCTCATCCAGTACCGCCCGCGCTGGAGCTGGTCGCGATGAACGAGATCGCGCTCCTCGTCGCCGCCACGCTCTCGGCCGGCACGCCGCTGGCCCTGGCCGGCCTCGGCCTGCTCCTCAACGAGCGGGCCGGCGTGCTCAACCTGGGGGCCGAGGGGACGATGCTGGTCTCGGCCGTGGCCGGCTTCGCCGTCGCCTTCCACACCGGCAGCGAGTGGGCCGCCTTCGCCGCCGGCGGGCTGGCCGGCGCGCTCGTGGCCGCCTTCTTCGGCTGGCTGGTGGTCTGGCTCAACACCAACCAGTACGCCACCGGCCTCGCGGTGAGCCTCTTCGGCTCCGGGTTCTCGGCCTTCGTCGGCCTCGACTACGTCGGCAAGCAGCTGCCGGAGCACGCGGTGCCGGGCGTGCCGCTCCTGCGCGACCTGCCGTTCCTGGGCGTGGCGCTCTTCCGCCAGCACCCCATGGTCTACCTGGTCATCGCCGTGGCCGGGGCCATCTCCTGGTTCTTCTACCGGACGCGCGCCGGGCTCGTGCTCCGGGCCATCGGCGAGGCGCCGGTGCCGGCCCACGCGCTCGGCTACCCGGTGCGCAACATCCGGCTCGGGGCGGTGGTGGCGGGCGGCGTCCTGTGCGGCGTCTCCGGCGCCTACCTCTCGGTGGTCTACACGCCGCTCTGGGTCGCGGGGCTGGTGGCCGGGCGCGGCTGGATCGCGCTGGCGCTCACCGTCTTCGCCACCTGGCGGCCGGCGCGGCTCCTGCTCGGCGCCTACCTGTTCGGCGGCGTCACCATGCTGCAGCTCCACCTGCAGGCCTCGGGCGTGCAGGTGCCGCCGCAGTTCATGAGCATGCTCCCCTACGCCTCGACCGTGGTGGTCCTGGTGCTCATCTCCCGCAACCCCCTCTGGATCCGGCTCAACATGCCCGCCTCGCTGGGCAAGCCCTTCTTCCCGGGCGGCTGACCGCCGCGGCCGGGAGCAGCACCCGCAGTGCGCGTCCCACCAACAAGGAGAAGCCCGTTCATGGACAAGCGTTCGTTCCTCAAGCAGGTGGCGCTCGGCGCCGTGGTCCTCGCGGCCGGCCTCACGGCCTGCGGCAAGAAGGAGGCGCCCCCGGCGCCGGCCCCCGCCGCGGCCCAGGCCCCGGCCCCCAAGCCGGAGCCGCTCAAGGCCGGCTTCATCTACGTCGGCCCGGTCGGCGACGCCGGCTACTCCTACGCCCATGACCTCGGCCGCAAGTACGCCGCGGAGAAGCTGGGCGACAAGGTCGTCACCACCTTCGTCGAGAAGGTGGCCGAGGGTCCGGACGCCGAGCGCGTCATCCGCGACCTGGTGGCCCAGGGCAACAAGGTGATCTTCGCCACCTCGTTCGGCTTCATGGACTCGATGGTGAAGGTCGCCAAGGACTTCCCGGACGTCTACTTCGAGCACGCCACCGGCTACAAGACGGCCGAGAACCTGCGCGTCTACGAGGCCCGCTTTCACGAGGGCGCCTACCTCGCCGGCATCGTGGCCGGCAAGATGACCAAGACCAACACGCTCGGCTTCGTGGCCTCGTTCCCGATCCCCGAGGTGCTCCGCAACATCAACGCCTTCACGCTCGGCGCGCAGAGCGTCAACCCCAAGGTCAAGACCAAGGTGGTCTGGGTGGGCGCCTGGTTCGACCCGCCGAAGGAGACCGAGGCGGCCCAGTCGCTCATGAACGGCGGCGCCGACGTGCTGCTGCAGAACACCGACTCGACCGCCGTGCTGCAGGCGGCGGAGCGGGCCGGCAAGTACGCCTTCGGCTGGGACAGCGACATGAGCGCCTTCGCGCCCAAGGCGCACCTCGGCTCGGCCGCGCTCACCTGGGGCGTCTACTACGAGAAGGCGCTGAACGACGTGCTCAACAAGACCTGGAAGACCGGCGAGACGAAGTGGGGCGTCAAGGAGGGGATGACCGACCTCGTGAAGATCCCCGACTTCGTCCCGGCCGAGGTGAAGGCCAAGGTCGACGAGGCGCGCGCCGGGCTCAAGGCCGGCACGCTCGCCGTCTTCACCGCCCCGGTGGTCGACAACACCGGCAAGGTGCAGCTGGCCAAGGGCGCGGTGGCCGACGACAAGTGGCTCGGCGCCGTCAACTTCTACGTGAAGGGCGTCGAGGGGAAGGTCCCGGCCGGCAAGTAGCGGCGCGGTGAAGCTCGAGGCGGGCGGGCGGGGCCTCTTCGGCCCTGGCCCGCCCGTCGCATTTTCGGCCGCCGCGACCGCCGGAGCGGCTCGCCCCGCGGGCGCACCCGCCCCGTGTGGGCCTCCCGCCGCTCCCTCCTTGTGCGGCCCGCCGGTCCATCGCACCCTCGGCGGACGCGCCGCCAAGGAGGTCCCGTGCCCCGGACGATGATCGAGCCCTTCCGCATCAAGATGGTCGAGCCGATCCGCATGACCACCCGGCCCGAGCGGGAGCGGCTGCTCGCGGCGGCCAGGCTCAACGTCTTCGCCCTCAAGGCCGAGGACGTGCTCATCGACTTCCTCACCGACTCGGGCACCGGCGCCATGTCGGCGCGCCAGTGGGCCGGCATCATGGAGGGGGACGAGAGCTACGCCGGGGCGCGCAGCTTCTACCGGCTCGAGGCGGTGGTGCGCGACCTCACCGGCTACCGCCACGTCATCCCGACGCACCAGGGGCGGGCCGCCGAGCGGATCCTCTTCTCGGTGGCGACGAAGCCGGGCGACGTCGTCCCCTCCAACACCCACTTCGACACGACGCGCGCCAACCTGGAGTACGACGGCGTCGAGCCGGTCGACCTCGTCATCCCGGAGGGGCGCGACCCGCGGAGCCTCCACCCATTCAAGGGGAACATCGACCTGGAGCGGGTCGAGGCGCTGCTCGCCGAGAAGGCGGACCGGATCCCCTTCGGCATGATCACGCTCACCAACAACTCGGGCGGCGGCCAGCCGGTCTCGCTCGAGAACCTGCGCGCCTACCGGGCGCTGCTCGACCGCTGGGGCAAGCCGCTCGTCATCGACGCCTGCCGCTTCGCCGAGAACGCCATGTTCGTGAAGCTGCGCGAGCCGGGGCAGCAGGACCGGACGGTGAAGGCCATCGCGCAGGAGCTCTTCTCGCTCGGCGACGGCTGCACCATGAGCGGCAAGAAGGACGGCATGGTGAACATCGGCGGGTTCATCGCGCTCCGGGATGACCGCTGGGTCGAGGGGGCGCGCAACCTGCTCATCCTGGGCGAGGGCTTCCCGACCTACGGCGGGTTCGCCGGCCGCGACCTCGAGGCGCTCGCCACCGGCCTCGAGGAGGTGCTGCAGGAGGACTACCTGCGCTACCGGCTGCGCACGGCCGAGTACCTGGGCGAGAAGCTGAAGGCCGGCGGCGTCGCCATCGTCGAGCCGACCGGCGGCCACGCCGTCTACCTCGACGCCCGCGACTTCCTCCCCCACCTGCCGGTGGAGCAGTACCCGGCCTGGTCGCTCTGCGCCGCGCTCTACCTCGAGGGCGGGCTGCGGGGCGTCGAGATCGGCTCGGTGATGTTCGGCAAGCGGCTCGACGACGGCACCGAGACCTACCACCACCTGGAGCTGGTGCGCCTCGCCTTCCCGCGGAGGGTCTACACGCAGAGCCACTTCGACTACGCTGCCGAGGTGATCTGCGAGCTGAAGGCCAAGGCGGCCGCCGTCCGCGGCGTCCGCATCGCCAAGCAGAGCAAGTACCTCCGCCACTTCACCGCCGAGCTCGACTGGGCCTGACGGCCCGCCAAGGGGGAACCACCATGCGCCGCACGCCGCAGGCCCGGCGGCTCCACGCCGCCGCCGCCCTCGCCCTCGTCCTCGCCCCGGCCGCCGCCCGGGCCAACGGCTTCGCGCTCGACCTGCAGGGCACCTTCGCCAACGGCACCGCCGGCGCCGGCGCGGCCGCCGCCCGCGACCCGGCCGCGCAGTTCGCCAACCCGGCCGTCCTCGCCGCGCTCGACGAGACCCACGTCGTGGCCGGCGGGATGCTGGTGGTGCCGTCGGCGCGGTTCACCGACGGCGGCTCGACCATCCTCGCCGGCGCGGCGCCGCTCCCCGGGTCGGGCGGCGACGGCGCCAGCGCCGCCGGCGTGCCGTGGATCTTCGCCTCGCACCGGCTCCGCCCCTCGCTCGTGGCCGGCTTCGGCGTCGCCAGCACCTTCGGCCTCGCCACCC
This sequence comes from Anaeromyxobacteraceae bacterium, assembly GCA_035719085.1. Taxonomy (GTDB): domain Bacteria; phylum Myxococcota; class Myxococcia; order Myxococcales; family Anaeromyxobacteraceae; genus JADKCZ01. The sequence goes on along the minus strand of DASTGK010000529.1, from coordinate 1,451 downwards.
GCTACGCCGGCGACTTCGTCGGCCGCTACCAGGGGACCGAGTCGCGCATCGAGGCGCTCGCCTTCGGGCCGGCCCTCGCCTGGAGCCCCGTCGAGCGGTGGGCGGTGGGGGCGAGCGTCGCCGCCCGGTACGACCGGGTGCTGCTGAAGCAGGCGCTCGACCTCGGCTCGGCCTGCGTGGCGGCGCTCTCCGGCACGCTCGGCGCCGGCGCCCCCGGCGCCTGCCAGGCCCAGTACGGCCTCGTGCCCGGGCAGACCGACGGCTCGGGCCGGTTCAAGGGCACCGGCTGGGGCTGGACGGCCAACGTCGGCGTCACCTTCGAGCCGGTGCCGGGCACCACGCTCGGCCTCGCCTGGCGCCACGAGGCGAAGGCCACGGTGAAGGGGGACGAGACCTTCGCGCTCCCCGCCGGCGCCGCCGCGTTCTTCACCGACGTTGGTCAGGCCGGCGCGCTCGGCGGCTCGCGCGCCCGGCTCGACCTCGACCTGCCCGACTTCGTCACGCTGAGCGCGGCGCAGAAGCTCGGCAAGTCGGTGACGCTCCACGGCGCGCTCCAGTACAGCCTCTGGAGCCGCTTCGACACCGTGACGCTCCGGCCCGACGACCCGGCGACGGGCCTGGAGGTCAGATCGCGCCAGGGCTACCGGAACGCCGTGCGGCTCGCGGTCGGGGCCGCCTGGTCGGTCCGAAAGCGCTTCGACCTCTACGGCGGCGTCGCCTACGAGCAGAGCCCCATCACCGACGCCCACCGCCAGGCCACGCTCCCCGAGCGCGACTCGATCCTCGTCGGCCTCGGCGGCGAGGTGGCGCTCACCGACTCCTTCACGCTCTCGCTCGGCGCGCAGCACGTCGAGGCGGTGGGCGCCTCGAAGATCGACCAGACGGGGGAGGGCGGCGATCGGCTCGTCGGCACGGCGAAGGTGCGCGCCACGCTGGCGCTGCTGCAGGTGGGGTGGCGGCGCTAGGGCCTACCTCGACGCCCCCAGCGGCGAGAGCCAGAACAGCAGGCCGTTCAGGTCGGCCGCCGAGAGCGTGACGAACCAGCCGCGGTCGCCGGGGCGCGCCCCAGGGTCGCGGACGCCGACGCCGAGCGCGAGCCGGTCCTGCAGCACCGCGGCGCGCACCTCGACGCCCAGCCCCGCGCCGCCCTCCCAGTCGGCCCACCAGCGCGGCCCGGCGCCGAGCGACAGCCAGCCCGCGCGCCCGACCAGGAGCGCGCCGGCCGCGCTCGTCCAGCCGGAGGTGGGGCGGTAGCCGACCGGCTCGAGCGTGGCCGCGATCGAGAGCCAGGGGCGCAGGTTGAGCTCCGGCTCGAGCCAGGCGAGGCCGAAGCCGCCGCTGGCGAGGTCGAGCGAGAGCCGGTAGGGGAGCGCGTGGGCCGCGATCCGGCGCCAGCCGGCCTGCCCCTCGAGCGGCGCGGCCGGGATGGTGGACGGGTCGAGCAGGAGGCG
>DASTGK010000528.1:0-17794 GCA_035719085.1 Anaeromyxobacteraceae bacterium | reverse complement strand
GGGCGGATCGAGGTGATCCTGGAGCGGGCGCTGGAGGGGCGGTCCGCCAGGTCGCCCGAGCCGGCGCCGCCCGGGGAGCCGCCGCGCGCCGCCAGCTGACGTCGGCGCGCCGGACCTCGGGTACCATCCGCCGGTGGCCCTCCCCCGCGGCGCCCCCATCGTCACGCTCGAGCGCGCCGCGGTCACGCTCGGCGGCGTTGCCGTGCTGCGCGACGTGTCGCTGGCGCTCCGGGCCGGCGACCGCGTGGCGCTCCTCGGCGCCAACGGCTCGGGCAAGTCGACGCTGCTCCGGCTGCTGCGCGGCGACCAGTGGCTCGACCACCGGCTCCCGGGGCGGCGCACCTTCCACCTGCCGGAGGATCCGCAGGAGAGCCCCATCGGCGCGCGCGAGCGGATGGCCGCCTGCGGCCCCGAGGACCAGGACGCCTACGCGCGCCGCGAGCTCGACCTGCCGGTCGAGGCCGTGATCCGCTCCGGCCTCGACGCCGCCCTCTACCCGGCCGAGGAGCCGACGCCGGCGCGCGCCGCCCGCGTCGGGGCCGCCGCCGCCGCGCTCGGCGTCGAGCCGCTCCTGCGCCGCGCCTTCCTCTCGCTCTCGCGTGGCGAGGCGCGCAAGGTGCTCGTGGCGCGCGCCCTGGCGCCGGCGCCGGACGTGCTCCTGCTCGACGAGGTCTGCGACGGGCTCGACGCGCCGGCGCGGGCGGCGCTGCTCGAGCGGCTCGCGGCCGTGGCGGCGACCGGGACGGCCGTGGTGACCGCGGTGCACCGGGCCGAGGAGCTCTTCGACGGGATCGAGCGGGTGCTCTGGCTCGAGGGCGGGCGCGTCGTGGCCGACGGGGCGCGCGAGGAGGTGGTGGCGAGGTGGCGGGACGCATTCTCCGAACCCGAACCCGAACCCGAACCCGTCGCCGTGCCCGTAGCCGTGACCCCTGCCGTGCCCGTGCCCGTGCCCGAGCGCGCTGAGCACGCCCCCTCGCCCCGGCCCTCTCCCCCGAGGGAGGAGAGGGAGCAGAGCCTCTTCCACCTCTCCGACGTCACGGTCCTCGTCGCCGGCCGGCCGGTCCTCGACCGGCTCACCTGGCGCGTCGGCGCCGGCGAGGCCTGGGCCGTCACCGGGCCGAACGGCGCCGGCAAGTCGACGCTCCTGCGGCTCCTCGCCGGCGAGGAGCAGCCGGCGCGCGGGCGGATCGAGCGGCTCGACCTCGGCCACCGCGCCGACGCCTGGGCGCTGTCGCGGCGGCTCGGGCTGGTCTCGCCGGAGCTGCAGGCGCGCCACCGGTTCGACGCCACCGGCGAGGAGGTGGTCCTCTCCGGCTTCGCCGGCACGGTCGGGCTCTCGGCGCCGCCCACCGCAGCGCAGCGCCAGCGCGCCGCCGCCACGCTCGCCTCGCTCGGCCTCGAGCGGCTGGCCCGCCGCCGCGTCCTCTCCTGCTCCTACGGCGAGCTGCGCCTGCTCCTCCTGGCGCGCGCCCTCGCCCCGGCGCCCGAGGCGCTCCTGCTCGACGAGCCGTTCGCCGGCCTCGATCCGGGCGCCCGGGCCACGCTGCGCGCGCTCGTCGACCGGCTGGCCCGGGCGGGCACCGGGATCGTCCTGGTGACGCACCACGAGGACGAGGTGCCGCCGGCGGTGACGAGGCGGGCGCGGCTTCAGGCGGGGAGGTTCAGTCCTTCCGCACCCTGATCGCGTCCTCGAGCTCGTTCGCCGGCGGCGCCGCCGCGGGGTCGCGCGGGAAGTGCTCGGCGAGCCGCGCCCCGCAGCGCGCGATCGCCTCCACGAAGCCGTCGTCCGCCGCGTCGCGGCGCAGCCCGGCCACGAGCGCCTCGACCGCCTCGCCCCAGCCGGCGTCGCCCATGCGCGCGTGGATGGCGTGGTCGCCGAGCACCACCGCCTGCCGCTCGAGGAGCGAGGCGAAGACCAGCACGCCCGTCCCCTCGCTCGTCTTGTGCAGCCCCTCCTCGTGGAAGGCGCGCAGCGCGCGCGAGCGGACCGCCTGGTCCATGGCCCGCCGGCCGAGGAGGAGCCGCTCCGCCGGGTCCCACATGGCGACGAGGGCGCCGAGGAGGCCGGCCGCCGCCTGCAGCACCGGCAGCTCGGCGAGCGTGAGCGGCAGCTCGAGGAGCAGCACGGCCAGCGTGCCGAGCGCCGCCCCGAGGAGCGCGCCGCGGAAGCGCGCCTCCGGGTAGGGGTCGCTCTTCTCCACCAGCACCGGCACGATCTGCCCGCGCGACAGCGCCTCGGCGCGCCGCACCGCCTCGGCCACCCGCGCCCTCGCCGCCTCGTCGAAGCGCCGCTCCACGTCCATGCCCGCCTCCTACCAGCGCCCCGACGCGCCGCCGCCGGAGAAGCCGCCGCCGCCGCCCGACCAGCCGCCCCCGCCGCCGCCGCCGAAGCCGCCGCCGCCCCAGCCGCCGCCGATGAAGGGCCCGCCGCCGCCCCAGAACCCGCGGCGCCGCCGGCCGCTGAAGCCGAAGAGGAGGGCCCGCAGCACGATGAAGAGGACGAAGAGGCCGACGAACCCGAGGCCACCGACGCGGACGCCCCCGCTCGGCCGCGCCGCGCTGCGCGCCACGTCCTTCGGCAGCGCGCCGAGCGCCGAGAGGATCTGCACCCCGGCGCCGTACAGCCCCTCGCCGTAGCGCCCCTCGCGGAAGGCGGGGACGATGGTGCCGCGGATGATGCGGGAGGACTGGACGTCGGTGAGCCCGCCCTCGATCCCCTCGCCCACCTCGATGCGCACGGCCCGGTCCTCCACCGCCACCAGCACGAGGACGCCGTTCCCCTTGGCCTTGGTGCCGAGCTTCCAGGCCTCGGCCACCTTCATCGAGTAGTCCTCGATCGCCTCCCCCTCGAGCGAGCGGACCACGAGGTACTGGAGCTGCACCCCCGCGCCGCCCTCGGCCGCCTGGGCGGCGTGCGACAGGGCCTCGAGCCGGCGCACGGCGGCGCGGTCGAGCAGCCCCGCCTCGTCCACCACCGGCCCGGAGAGGCGCGGCACCTCGAGGGCGCCGGCCGCCGCCGGCAGGGCGACGAGCGCCGCGAGCGCCAGGGCGCGCATGGTCACCCCTCCCTCCCCCGCCTCAGAACTTCACCTTGGGCGCCGTGGCGGCCTCGGGCGCGGTCGCCTTGAACTGGGCCTTCGCCTGCTTCTTGTAGAAGAGCGAGTTGGTCCAGCTGGTGGGCGGCACGGTGACGAGGTCGTTGAAGGACTGGACCGACTCGATGTAGCGGCGGCGCGCGGTGGTGATCCGGTTCTCGGTCCCCTCGAGCTGCGCCTGCAAGTCGCGGAAGTTCTCGTTGGCCTTGAGCTGCGGGTAGTTCTCGGAGACGGCCAGCAGCCGGCCGAGCGCGCTCTTGAGCTGCCCCTGGGCCGCCTCGAACTTCTCCAGGTTCTCCGGGGTGAGCTGGTCGGCCTTCAGCTGGATCGAGGTGGCGTTGGCGCGCGCCTGCACCACCGCCTCGAGCGTCCCGCGCTCGTGGGCGGCGTAGCCCTTCACCGTCTCCACCAGGTTGGGCACGAGGTCGGCGCGCCGCTGGTACTGGTTCTCCACCTCCGACCAGGCGGCGGCGACGGCGTTCTCCCCCTGCGGGATCGACTGGAAGCCGCAGCCGGCGAGCAGGGTGGCGGCGGCGAGGACGAGGGCGGCGGTGGCGGTGCGTGAGGTGGTCATGGGCGGCATGCTCCCGGTTCGGCGAGGCTGCGACAAGAAGAAACTCTTGCAGCATCACATCGGTTTCATGAATGGACGCGCGGCGTCCGCCGGACGCAGCGTAGCGCGGCGCCGCCGGGCGCGTGGTAGACCGGAGGGGTCCCATCCGGGAGGTGGAGCGTGGCGCGCACGGGGAGCGGAGCGGCGGGGTCGCGGCGCGGCGGTGCAGGCCGGACGCCGTCGCGGGGCGCGGGCGGCCTGGTGGTCCGCTTCGAGCCGTTCTACCGCGTGGTGCGCCGCATCCCGCGCGGCCGCGTCGCCACCTACGGCCAGGTGGCGGCGCTCGCCGGACGCCCCCGGGGCGCGCGGCTCGCCGGCTACGCCCTCTCCGCCCTGCGCGGCACGCGCAACGACGTCCCCTGGCAGCGCGTCCTCGGCGCGCGCGGCCGCGGCCGGGCCGGCGTCTCGCTCAAGGACCCGATGGGCGCCGCGGTGCAGCGCGACCTGCTCGAGCGCGAGGGGGTCGCCTTCGACGCGCGGGGGCGGATCGACCTCGCGGCCTTCGGCTGGACGCCGCGCCGGCGCCCGCCGCGCCGCTAGCGCCCCTCACTCGGCGGGGACGCCCTTCACCTTCCAGATCTCGTCGGCGTACTCGCGGATGGTCCGGTCGGAGGAGAACTTGCCGCACCGGGCCGTGTTGAGGATGGCCATGCGGGTCCAGCGCTCCGGGTCGAGCCAGGCCTGCGACACCTGATCCTGGCAGGCGTCGTAGGCGGCGAAGTCGGCGAGCACGAGATACGGGTCGCCGCCGTCGAGCAGCGAGTCGACGATGGGCTTGAAGAGCCCCGGCTCGCCCGGCGAGAAGGTGCTGCCGAGGAGCGCGTCGAGGACCCGGCGGATCATCGGGTCGTTGCGGTAGTGGGCGCGCGGGTCGTAGCCGCGGCGGCGCAGCGCCTGCACCTCCTCGACGGTGAGGCCGAAGAGGAAGAAGTTCTCGGCGCCGACCTCCTCGCGGATCTCGACGTTGGCGCCGTCGAGCGTGCCGATGGTGAGCGCGCCGTTCAGGGCGAACTTCATGTTGCCGGTGCCCGAGGCCTCCTTGCCGGCGGTGGAGATCTGCTCGGAGAGGTCGGCGGCCGGGTAGATGCGCTCGGCCAGGCTGACGCGGAAGTTGCGCAGGAAGGCCACCGCCATGCGGCCGCGCACGTCTGGATCGCGGTCGACCACCTCGCCCACCGAGTTGACGAGCTTGATGATCTGCTTCGCCATGGCGTAGCCCGGGGCCGCCTTGCCGCCGAACAGGTAGGCGCGCGGCGGCGGCCGGTAGGCCGCGTCGTCCTTCATGCGCAGGTACTCGGCCGCCACCCGCAGGATGGCCAGCAGCTGCCGCTTGTACTCGTGGATGCGCTTCACCTGGACGTCGAAGATGGCGTCGAGGTCGAGCGCGATCCCGTTCTCCGCCTTGACGATGGCGGCCAGCCGCGCCTTGTTCTCCCGCTTCACGTCGCGGAAGAGCCGCCGGAAGCCGGCGTCGGCGGCGAGCGGCGCCAACCTGGCGAGCTGGGCGCCGTCGGTGACCCAGCCCGGGCCGATCACCTCGGTGAGGGCGCGGGCCAGCTCCGGGTTGGCGGCCAGGAGCCAGCGGCGCGGCGTGACGCCGTTGGTCTTGTTGTTGAACTTGCCGGGCCAGAGCTGGTCGAAGTCCTTGAAGAGCTGGGTGCGCAGGAGCTCCGTGTGGAGCGCCGCCACGCCGTTGACGGCGTGCGAGCCGACCACGGCGAGGTGGGCCATGCGCACCTGCTTCACCGGCCCCTCCTCGATGAGCGACATGCGGGCGATGGCCGGCTCGTCGCAGCGGCCGGAGCGGCGGCACTCGGCGAGGAAGCGGGCGTTCAGCTCGTAGACGATCTCGAGGTGGCGCGGCAGGACGCGGCCGAAGAGGTCGACCGACCAGCGCTCCAGCGCCTCGGGCAGGAGCGTGTGGTTGGTGTAGCCGAAGGTGGCGCGGCAGATGGCCCAGGCCTCGTCCCACTCCAGCTCGTGCACGTCGACGAGCACCCGCATCAGCTCGGCGATGGCCACGGCCGGGTGGGTGTCGTTGAGCTGGATGGCCACCTTGTCGGCGAACTCGGCGAAGCCCTCGTGCACCTTGAGGTGGCGGTTGACGATGTCGTGGATGGAGCAGGCCACGAAGAAGTACTGCTGCTGCAGCCGCAGCTCCTTGCCCATGACCGTGAGGTCGTTGGGGTAGAGCACCTTGGAGATGTTCTCAGAGAGGTCCTTCTCCTCCACGGCGCGCAGGTAGTCGCCGGCGTTGAAGTCCGCCAGGTCGAGCTCCTGCGAGGCGCGGGCGCGCCACAGCCGCAGGGTGTTGACGGTGCCCGTGCCGTAGCCGGCGATGGGGATGTCGTAGGGCATGCCGAGCACGTGGCGCGAGTCGACCCAGCGCACGCGCAGCCGGCCCTGCGCGTCCTTGTAGTGCTCGGTGCGGCCGTAGAGCTGGATCGGCACCACCGCCTCGGGGCGCGGGATCTCCCAGGCGCAGCCGAAGCGCAGCCACTCCTCCGGCCGCTCCACCTGCCAGCCGTTGCGGATCTCCTGGTCGAAGATGCCGAACTCGTAGCGGATGCCGTAGCCGTAGGCCGGCAGCTGCAGCGTGGCCATCGAGTCGAGGAAGCAGGCGGCCAGCCGCCCCAGGCCGCCGTTGCCGAGCCCCGCGTCCGGCTCCTGGCCGAGCAGGTCGGCGAGGTCGAGCCCCAGCTCGGAGAGGGCCGCCTTCATGTTCTGCTGCAGGCCGAGGTTGATGAGGTTGTTCTCGAGCAGCCGGCCCATCAGGAACTCGAGCGATAGGTAGTAGACCCGCTTCGCGTCCTTCTTGTAGTAGGCCTGCTGCGTCTGGATCCACCGGCGCATCATCCGGTCGCGCACGGTGTGGGCGGCGGCGAAGTAGCGGTCGAGCGCGGTGGCGGTGTGCTCGTCCTTCCCCTGCGAGTACTGGAGGTGGTCGGCGAAGGCCCGCTGCAGCGCGGCGGCGTCGGCCGCGGTGCGCGCGTTGGGGAGGTCGCGCGAGCGCTCCAGCGCCTTGGCCTCCTCGCTCCGTCCGCCGGCGCTCTTCTTCGGGGGTGCCATCCGTGCCGTCCTCCTGCTGCGCGTCCGTTCGACGCCCGGCCCTCGCGCCGGGGGAGCGGGAGGATACCCCGGCGGCGGCCGGCGCGCGCCGGGCCGCGCCCCCGCCGGTAACGATTCCGCGCGGGGCCTGCCCGCCTTTTCCGCGGCGCGGCCGCCCCGCCGGTGCCACCCCTCCCGTGCCGCCCCCTGCGAGGCCGAAGCGGGCTATGTGGCCGGTACGATGCGCACGCACCCTCCCCGACGCCTCGTCCGCCGCCTCGCCGCCCTCCTCCTCGCCGCCGCCCTCCCCGCCGCGGCCCGGGCCGCCGAGGGGGGCGACCTCCTGAAGCAGGTGGACGGCGCGCTGCAGCGGCTCGTGGCGCGCGTCTCGCCGGCCGTGGTGCAGGTCCAGGTGACCGGGTACGGCGCCGAGGGGGCGGGGCGCGGCGAGGCCTCGGTGCTGGTGAAGCAGCGCACCATCGGCTCGGGCGTGGTGGTCGACGCCGACGGCTGGATCATGACCAACCAGCACGTGGTGCGCGGCGCGCAGCGCATCCGCGTGGTGCTGCCGGCGGCGGCCGGCGCCCCCCCGGCGAAGGGCGCGGGGCCGGCGCGCTCGCGCGTCTACGAGGCCCGCGTGGTCGGCACGCACGCCGAGAGCGACCTCGCCCTGCTCAAGATCGACGCGAAGGGGCTGCCCACGCTGCCGCTCCACCCGTCGCGGACGCCGCGCGAGGGGCAGCTGGTCTTCGCCGTCGGCAGCCCGGAGGGGCTGGCCAGCACCGTGACCATGGGCGTCATCAGCTCGGTGGCCCGCCAGGCCGACCCGGGCGTGCCGATGCTCTTCATCCAGACCGACGCCCCCATCAACCCGGGCAACAGCGGCGGCCCGCTCGTCGACACCGACGGCGCGGTGGTGGGGCTGAACGCCTTCATCCTCTCGCAGAGCGGCGGCAGCCAGGGGCTCGGCTTCGCCATCCCGGCGCCGGTGGTCGAGTTCGTCTACGAGGGGCTGCGCCGGCGGGGGCACGTCCACCGGGTGGAGCTGGGCGTGGCGGTGACGCAGGTGACGCCCACGCTGGCGGCCGGCCTCGGGCTGCCGCGCGACTACGGCGTCCTCGTCACCGACGTGGCGCCGGGCGGCCCGGCCGAGAAGGCGGGCCTCCAGCGCGACGACCTCGTCGAGCAGGTGGACGGCCGGGCGGTCGAGAGCCTGCCGGCCCTCTCCACGGCGCTCTACCTCCACCCGCCGGGCGGCCCGGTCCGCCTGCAGGTCCGGCGCGGCGACGCGACGCGGCTCCTCGAGGTGGCCGGCGTGGAGACGGCCCACCCGGCGGAGCAGGTGGCGGCGCTCGCCTCGCCGGAGAAGGACCTGGTGCCCCGGCTCGGCTTCCTGGGCGTGGACGTGGACCCGGCGCGCCTGCCGGAGCTGGCGGCCAGCCTGCGCCTGCCGTCGGGGGTGGTGGTGGCGGCGCGCACCGCGGATCCGAGCGCCGTGGAGAGCGGGCTCGTGGCCTTCGACGTCATCCACGCCATCAACCGGACGCCGGTGACGTCGCTGGCCGGGCTGCGGACGGTGCTGGCGGCGCTGCCGGCCGGGGCGCCGGTGGTGCTCCAGATCGAGCGCCAGGGACAGCTGCAGTACCTGGCGTTCGAGCTGGAGTAGCGGGCTACTGCGGCGCACGCTGCCTGCCTACGCCGGGCGGACTCCTCCGTCCGCTGCTCGACGGGCCTCCAGCCCGCCTGCGCTGCTCCGTCGTCGTGCGACCCGGCTCGGCGACGGCATCGAGCGCCTCGCTACGCCCGCGCCATGCGGGTGTCCCGTTCAGTCGTCGTGGTGCTTGCCGTGCCCCTTGTGCTTGCCGTTGTCGTGGTGGCCGCGGTCGTCGTCGCGATCCTCGCGCCACTCGCGGCGGTCCTCGCGCCGCTCCTCGTAGCGGGCGGCGGGGCGCGGCGGGGGCGGCGCCCAGCGGCGGTACTGGCCGGGCGGGAGGCGGTAGACGGCGGGCGGGACGTAGCGCGGCTCGACGAAGACCCAGCCGCGGCGGTAGTCGCGGGCGCGGTACCAGCCGGCATCGCGGCGGCACCAGTACCAGCCGTCGGAGAAGAAGACCTCCTCGTCGACCTGCGGGACCACCTGGACGCCCGGCTGGATGACGACCATGCGGGGCAGGACGGCGGGGAGATCGATGTGGATCTGGACCTGGGCGCGGGCCAGGCCAGGGAGGCCGAGGGCCAGCACCAGTGCGGCGAGGGCGATGGTTCGCATGCGGGGAAGATGTCCCTACCCCGTGGGATATTCAAACCACCCACGCCCACATCGAGCGCCGGTGTGGGCCTGCGATCGTCGTGCCCCCCTCTAATCGGCGCGGGCGCTCCACCGCCCGTCACGGACGTGGCGTGGCGCTCCGGTTCGATCAGACGTGGGCCAGCGCCTCGGGGATGCGGCTGCGCGCGGCGCGGCGCGCCGGGACGATCGCGGCCGCGGTGGCGAGCAGCGCCAGGAAGGCCGCCGCCCCGGCGAAGGTGGCCGGCTCCAACGCGATGCGGAGCGGGAACGGCAGCGCCATGAGGCCGGCGTCGTAGGTGATGCCCGCGCGGTTGACGGCCAGCGCCGCCGCCACCGACGCCGCCGCGCCCACCGCGGTCCCGAGGAGCGAGAGCAGGGCCCCCTCGAGCGCGAAGAGCCGAACGACGTCGCGGCGCAGGAAGCCGAGGCTGCGCAGCGTGCCGACCTCGCGCGTCCGCTCCGCCACCGCCTTGGCCATGGTGGTGAGCACCGACATCGAGGCGATGAGCAGCACCACCAGGGCCACGAGGACACGGTAGGTCCCGAGCAGCCTCATGGAGCGCCGGTTCTCCTCGCCGCTGATGTGCTCCTGCCAGGGGACCGCCTCGAGCTCGACCCCCTGCGCCCGCGCCGCCGCCACCAGCTCGCGCGAGAAGACGGCGGCGCGCCGGGGGTAGGTCAGCTTGATGGCGTAGAGCGAGACCGCCCGCGTGTCCATGAGCCGCTGCGCCAGCGCCATCGGCAGGTTGGCGTACTTCGAGTCGAACTCGACCAGACCACCGTCCAGGAGGCCGACCACCTCGGGCTCGGCGGCGTTGAGCTGGCCCGAGGCGGTGTTGACGACGAGCTGGACTCGGGGGCGCCGGCAGGCGAAGGGGCGCTCCTCGGCGATGGGGAGACCGTCCTCCCCGAACCAGGGCCGGTCGCTCGTCGGCGCGCAGTCGAGCAGCCCGCCGAGACCGCGCCCCAGCAGCACCGCGTCGTCGCCGGCCTTCCAGAGCGGCCGGCCGACCAGGGCGTCCCAGGCGAACCGCCCGCGCAGCCGGGCCCCCTCGGCCACGTCGTAGCCGTAGCCCAGGAAGGGCGCCGACGCCTTGCCGGCGCTCGCCGATCCCCACAGGTAGAGGAAGCGGGCGTGGCTCGGCGCCTCGGCGGCGTGCGCCGCCAGCCAGCCGTCGAGGAAGGCCTGCTCGCGCTCGCCCAGCGCCGACTCGTGGAAGGGCCGGCCGCTCTGCCGCGCCTCGATGGCGCCAGGGCGCTCCACCAGCACGTCCTTCACCATGAACCGCTCGGCGATGGCGTCGGAGGTGTCCTTCTCGATGAAGGTCAGGTAGCCGTCGAAGAGCGTCAGGGCCAGGAAGCCGACGGCGATGGCCAGGATGGTGCCGGCGCTGTGGCGGGCGTTGCGGAGCACGCTGCGGGCGGCGATGCGGAGGAGCGGCGGCGCCATCGGTCACCTCACCACGTTGTTCACGTTGAAGAGGCTGGGGGCGTGGTCGTCGGCGCGCGGCGCCTCGTAGCCGAGCACCGTGACGGCGCCGCTCCCCATGGCGTCGGTGATCGTCATCTTGGAGACGAAGTCGATGACCTCGCCGCCGGGGAGGCGCACCCGGTTGCCGTACTCGAAGGTGGCGGTCTTGTAGAGCTCGCCGCCCACGGTGAGGAACTCGGCCTTCACGCCGAGCCGCCGGCGCTTCGAGATCCAGTAGCGGATCCGATCGTAGGTGACCTCCTTGGTGCGGGCCACGAGCTCCAGGCGCCAGGCCGGCTCGCCGCCCACCTCCTCCTCGCCGGCGACGGTCCCGGTGTAGTCGCGGGCGTAGTTGGTGCTGGCCACGTCGCCGTTGGAGGCCTCGCCCTGCAGCCGCTGCCGGGCCGAGATGGAGATGGGCCGGCGCAGCCCCGGCTTGAGGAACCAGAGGCTCCGGTCGTTGAACAGGATCACCTCGCCCTTGTGGCGCGGCGGCGCCAGCGTGTCGGCGAGGGCGTCGCTGCCGCGCGCCCGGACCAGCATGGTCCGCCGCGTGGTGGTCCCCTCGTCGGTCGACTCGACCGTGAGCGTCCAGGTGACGCCCTTCTCGAGCCCGCCGCGCGCCCGGTCCGACTCGCGCAGGAGCGCCGCCGCGTCGGGAGCCGCCGAGGGCATCGCCGCCAGGACCAGGGCCAGGAGCGTCGCCGTCATGCCGCCACCTCCGCGATGAGTGCCGCCACGCGCGCCCGCGTGGTGCGGCGCACCGCCACGAAGGTGGCCGCCAGCGAGAGCCCGAGGAAGAGCAGCGCCGCGCCGGCGCAGAGCCCCGGCGTGGGCGAGAAGAGCAGCTGGATCTCGCCGCCCATGCCGGGCGGCTCGAACCGGACGTCGGCCGCCCTGACCACCGCCGCGGCGGCCAGCGCCAGCGCCAGCCCGGCCGCCACGGCGACGGCGGTGAGGAGCGCCGCCTCGCGGAGGAAGAGCCCGGAGACCTGGCGGCGCGTGAAGCCGAGCGAGCGGAGCGTGCCGAGCTCGCGCGTCCGCTCGAGCACGGCGAGGGTCATGGCGTTGAGGACCGAGAAGGCCACCACGTTCGCCACCAGGAGGCCGATGAAGAGGACCAGGCCGCCGAGGAAGCCCATGGTGCCGGCCAGGTAGGGGTTCGCGACCTTGTCGTCGTAGCGGTAGACGTCCACCTGGAGCCCGACGGCGGCCAGCCGGGCGCGCACGTCGGCCGCCACCGCCGGGGCGTCGCGGTGGTCGCGCAGATAGGCGGCCACCCAGGCCACCCGGTCGGTGTCGTAGAGCCGCTGCAAGAGGTCGAGCGGCGCCACCAGGCCGGTCTTGTCTTCCTCGGTGGTGGCCGGGGCGTAGAGCCCCACCGCCCGGACCTCGAGCGCGCCGAAGCTCCCGTCCTGCGTGCGGGCGCCGAGCTGGACGATCGGATCGGCCGCGATCCGGCGCGGGAGGTCGGCGGCGGCGCAGTCGAGCGCCCCCTCCGGCGGCGGTCCGGTCCGCTCCCCCGACGCGGCGGCGCGCTTGCCGACGTAGGTGGCGAGCCGCGGCGCCAGCACCACCGGGCTCTCCTCGCCCGGGACGTCGAAGAGGAACCGGCCGGCGCGCGGCCGGACCTCGCCGCCGCCGAGCGCGGCCAGCTCCGGGTGGGTGGCGTCGCGCCGCTCGACGTCCGGCTCGACGCCGACCGCCCGGAACGGGAAGCTCTGGCACCCGTTGCCGGCGATGCCGCCGCCGGCGAGGTAGCGCCCCGTGAGCTCGACGCGCGGGTCGGCGCGCAGCGCGGCCGCGATCGCCTCCTGCGCCTCGGGCGGCAGCGCGTAGGCGGAGGGCTTGGCCTCGGCCCCCCGGAGGCCGCCCGGCGCGTAGACCGCGACGTGGCCGCGGTGCTGCCCGTAGACCGAGCCGGCCCGCAGGAGCCGCTCGATGCGCAGCGCGTAGCCGCCCAGGATCACCAGGCCGGCGTAGCCGAGCGCGATGGCCAGGCCGGTGACCAGGTTGCGGCGCAGGTGGCGCCGCAGGTTCCGGGCGGCCAGCGTCCAGGCGCCGGTCACGCGGCGGCCCCCGCGGCGCCGTCCACCAGCAGCCCGTCGCGCAGGTGCACGTGCCGGCTCACGCGGGCCATGAGCTTCTCGTCGTGCGTCGAGAACAGGAAGGTCACGCCGCGCCGCTCGTTCAGCTCGACCATCAGGTCGAGGATGCGCCGCGCCGTCTCCGAGTCGAGGTTGGCCGTGGGCTCGTCGGCCAGGACCAGGATCGGGCGCGTGACGAGGGCGCGCGCGATGGCGACGCGCTGCCGCTGGCCGCCGGAGAGCTTGTCGGGCGGGTGGCGCGCCAGCTCGGCCAGGCCGACGTCGGCGATCGCCTGGTCCACCCGGGCGCGCCGCTCGCCGGCCGGGAGCCCCTGGAGCAGCAGGGGCAGCTCGACGTTCTCGCGCACGTCGAGGACCGGGACGAGGTTGAAGGACTGGAAGATGAAGCCGATCTTCCGGTTGCGCAGCCTGCTGCGGGCGTCGTCGGAGAGGGTCGCCACGTCGGCGCCCTCCACCAGCACGCGCCCGGCGTCCGGCGCGTCGATGCAGCCGACCAGGTTGAGCAGCGTCGACTTGCCCGAGCCGGACGGACCGACCAGCGCCGTCAGCTCGCCGGCCCGCAGCTCGAGCGACACGCCGCGCAGGGCCGGCACCAGCGTCTCGCCCAGCCGGTAGGTCCGCCGAACGCCTTCGAGCCGAACCAGGGTCTCCGCCATGGCCACCTCCGTCGTGAGGGTCACCAGCTCACCACCGCGCCCAGCACCGCCGTGCCGCGCACCAGCCTCGAGAGCGCCCCGTCGCGCGCCCCGTCCGTCCCGGCGGCGGACGCGAAGAGGACCGTCGCCTCGGTGGCCGCCCAGCTCGCCGTCACGAAGGCCGCCGAGGAGCCGTCGGTCAGCGAGCGCAGCCAGCGGGCGTGCACCGTCACCTGCCGGCGCGGCGGCAGGTCGGGGAGCAGGAGCGAGACGTAGACGAGCTGCCGGCCCGGGAGCTCGAAGCCCGGCGCCACCCAGGCGGCGGCGAGCGCCGGGTCCGCGGCGGCCGCGCGGGCCGCGCGCTCGAGATCGGACCGCCCCCAGCCCGCCTCGTCGAAGAGGAGCTCGGCTCGCAGGTCCGCGCCGCCCTCGAAGGCGTAGCGGAGGCCTCCGAGCGCCAGGGTGCGCAGGCGCGGCGTGTCGGTCCCGGTCTGCGCGAAGGTGGCGCCGCCGCCGGCGTCCACCGGGTACCAGGCGCGCCGCCCGGCGGTGTGGACCGCGTCGAGGTAGGCGGAGAGCCCGGCCCAGAGCGGCAGCGCGGCGTACTCGCCGACCCAGGCGCGCGTCCGGCGCGCGGCGCCGCCGGTCACCCCGACGTACCGGTCGCCCGCCGGCGCGGCGTACTCGACCTTGAGCTGGGCCTTCGGCTCGAAGGGCTCCCCCGCGGCGAAGGCCTGCTCACCGTTGGGCGCCACCTCCGCGAGCAGCACCGCCGACCACTCCCGCCCCGCCGAGGCGTTGACGCGCACCAGGTGGCGGCCTCGCACCACGTAGAGCGGGTCGCGGGTGAAGCCGGTGGCGTGGAAGATCCGGTTCGACGGGCTCGTCAGCTCGGCCGGCCCCCACTGGAAGTTCTGGAGGCCGTAGGCGACGGCCAGCCGGTCGTCGAGGCGCCAGGAGGCGTAGGCCTCGATCCACTCGGACTCGGCGGTGGAGGACTCGGGCGCCCAGGCGCCGCCGATCCGCGCCCGCTCCACCCCGAGGCGAAAGCGCGGCCGCACCACGGCGGCCAGGCGATCGCCGTAGTCGAACCGCAGGTCGGGCCGGAGCTCGGAGCCGGCCGCGACCTCCGGGAGCGCCAGGACGGCGTTGGCGGGGTTGGCCGGCGCGCCGCGCAGGGCGGTGCCACCCGCCGACGTGAGCCACTCGAGCCGGCCGCGGAAGGCGAGCGCGGGCGCCTCGGGCGAGGGCGGCGCGGGCGCGTCCTCCGCCGCGGCGAGCGCGGCGAGGAGGAGCGCGGCGGCCGCGGTCCCGGTCACGCGCTGCTCCCAGGGGCCAGGCCCCGCACCAGGAGTCCGAGGTGCGCCGCGAGCTGCGCCCGCGCCACGTCGAGCGGCGCCACCCCCTTCAGCAGCGCGACGAGGACGAAGAGATAGGCGGCGAAGGCCTGCTGGGCGGCCAGCGACGGATCGACCGCGCGGTCCACCTCGCCCCGATCGCGCGCCGCCTCGATCGCGGCGGCCAGCCGGCCGACGAAGGCGAGCGTCATCGCCATCATCTCGTCGTGCTCGCCCGGCGCGAGGAACATGAGCTCCTTCAGGAAGGTCCGCGCCAGCCGGAGGTCGCGCGCGTAGTAGGCGTAGAGCCGGCCGAAGACGCCGAGGAGCCGCTCCGCGAGCTGGGCGCCGGCCGGCGGCGCGGCGGCGAAGGACTCCTCGACCACGGCGGAGACCTCGTCGCGGAAGAGGTGGAAGAGCAGGTCCCGCTTCTCCCGGAAGTGGAGGAAGAAGGTGCCCGTGGCGACGCCGGCCCGGGCGCTGATGGCCCGGGTGGTGGTCCGCTCGAACCCCTCCTTGACGAAGAGGTCGCGGCCCGCCTGGACGAGCAGCGCGAGCGTCCGATCCCTGTCCCGCTCCCGGCCGGCCGGCCTGCGGCGGGCTGGGCGCGCCGGGGCCGCGCGGCGGCGGCGTCGGGTGGGCACCTTACTGAGCATGCTCAGTAAGGATGACCGACTCCACTCTTGGTGTCAACGGCCCGTCCCCGAGCCTCGTCCCTACCCCTTCCTCAGCGCCGTCCCCAGCTCCGCGTACAGGTGGATGGCGCTCCGGATGCCGCGCTGGAAGTCGCCGAGGTGCAGGCTCTCGTTCTCCGAGTGGGCGTTGGAGTAGGGGTCCTCCACGCCGATGAGGATGGCCGGCGCGCCGCCGAGGGCCTTGGCGAAGGGCTCGACGAAGCCGATGGAGCCGCCGCAGCCGATGGCGAGGCCGGGCCGCCCGTACCCCTTCTCCAGCGCGCGGAAGGCGGCGGCGAAGGCCGGGTGGTCGAGGTCGGTGATCCACGGGGCGCCGACCGTGTCGACGTGGATCTTCACCTCCACGCCCCAGGGGGCCGACGCCTGCAGCGCCGCCACCAGCTTCTCCCGCACCTCGGGCGCGTCCATGTCGGGCACGAGCCGGATGCCGACGCGGGCCCAGGCGGCGTCGTTGATGATGTTGCGCGCGTCCTTGCGCGTCGAGGCCTGGATGGCGTTCACCGCCAGCGCCGGCTGCCACCAGTTCTCCTCGACCGGGTGGCGCCCGCCGAGCAGCTTCACGCCGGGGAGCAGCTTGGCCATGCGGCGGAAGTCCTCGACCGAGACGGGCAGCGCCGCGATGGCGTCGCGCTGCGCCGGCGAGAGCGGCCGGACCTTGTCGTACAGGCCGGGGATGGTGATGCGCCCCTCGGCGTCGACGAGCGAGGCCAGCATCTTCGCGAGCGCCAGCGCCGGGTCGGGCACCGGGCCGCCCCACATGCCGGAGTGGACCGACTGCTCGAGCGACCGCACCTCCACCTCCACGGTGACGAGGCCGCGCAGCGCCACGGTGATGGAGGGGACGCCGGTCTCGACGTTGCCGGTGTCGGTGAGGATCATGGCGTCGGCGTCGAGCCGCGGCCGGAACTTCTGCAGGAAGGTGACCAGGTGCTCGGAGCCGATCTCCTCCTCCCCCTCGACGACGATCTTCACGTTCACCGGGAGCTTCTTGGCCCCGCGCACCCAGGCGTCGACGGCGGCGGCGTGGGTCAGGACGCCCGCCTTGTCGTCGGCGGCGCCGCGGCCGTAGAGCCGGCCGTCGCGCTCCACCGGGTCGAAGGGCGGGCTCTTCCAGGCCTCGGCCTCGCCGGCCGGCTGCACGTCGTGGTGGGCGTAGAGGAGCACCGTCGGCAGCGCCGGGTCCTCGATCCGCTCGCCGTAGACGTAGGGGTGCGCCCCCTCCACCCGCAGGATCTCCACCTTCTCGAAGCCGCGCCGCTTGAGGAGCTCGGCCACGGCGTCGGCGCTCCGCTGCACCTCCACCTCCGGGAAGCCGGCGAAGGAGACCGACGGGATGCGGACCAGCCGCTTCAGCTCGTCGAGGTAGATGGCGGCGTTCTTCTCGTAGTGGGCGAGGGCCAGGGCGACCGGGCTGTCGGGCATCGGGGTGTCCTCTCTGGGTGGCGTGATCACTCGGCCCGCGGGGGGCTCCCGGCAGGATATAAGGCGGTCGATGCCAGGCTCCGGTCCCGTTCGGGAGCGTCGTCGCGCCCGCCTCGCCGCCGCGCTCGGCGTGACCCGCGTCGCCCGCCTGACCGGCCTCGACCGGACCGGCGTCGAGGTCGCGGCGGCCGTGCGGCCGGGCGGCCACGTCCTGCAGGTGAGCACCGGCAAGGGTGAGACCTTCGAGGCCGCCGCCGCCGGGGCGCTGGCCGAGGCGGCGGAGCTCGTCGCGGCCGAGCGGCCCGGTCCGCTCCTCCACGCCACCGCCGAGGAGCTGCGGGCGCGGCTCGGCCCCGGCGCGCTCCTCGCCCCGCGCGACCTGGCGCCCAGCGAGGCGCCGCCGGCGTGGGAGCGGCTCCGCCTCGCCTGGCAGGAGGCGGTCGACCTCGGCTCGGGCCGCCCCTGCCTCGTGCCGGCCCAGGCGGTCCACTGCCCGCCCGCCGGCGCGCCCCCGCTCGGCCTCTCGGTGCTGCCCTGGACGTCGAACGGCATGGGCGCCCACCGCTCGCGCGACGCCGCCCTGGTCCACGCGCTCCTCGAGGCCTGCGAGCGCGACCAGCTGGCCCGGGCGCTGCCGCGCGGCTTCACCGCCGCCGAGGTGCGCCGCCGGCTCCTCGCGCCGGGCTCGCTCGGGCGCGCCGCCCCGCGGACCGCCGCCTGGGCGGCCAGGCTGGCGGCGCGCGGCTTCGCCGTCCACCTGCTCGACCTCACGGCCGACCTCGGCCTGCCGGTGGCGGGCGCGCTCGTCGCCGACGACGGCGGCCCGGTGCCGCTCGCCGCCGGCTACGCCTGCCGGCTCGGGCGCGACGAGGCGCTGCTCGCCGCCCTCCTCGAGGCGGCCCAGTCGCGCCTCACCGAGATCCACGGCGCCCGCGAGGACGTGCTGCACGGCGAGCGCGACGCGGCCGAGCCGCTCGCCCGCTGGTGCCGGGGCGCCCGCCCGTCGCGGCGGGCCTCGGCCCTCCCCGACCACCGGGCCCGCTCGCCGCGCGCCGCGCTGCGGCTCCTCCTCGCCCGGCT
>DASTGK010000527.1:0-5606 GCA_035719085.1 Anaeromyxobacteraceae bacterium | reverse complement strand
CGACGTGGTCCAGTGCGGCTACTGCCAGAGCGGCCAGATCATGGCGGCCGTGGCGCTGCTCGCCGCGACGCCCGACCCGACCGACGCCCAGATCGACCAGGCGCTCGCCGGCAACATCTGCCGCTGCGGCACCTACCAGCGGATCCGCGAGGCGGTGCACGACGCCGCCCGGCGCGCCCGGAGGGCCCGGCCATGACCGCCATGACCCGCCGCGACTTTCTCGAGGCGACGCTCGCCGGCGGCGCCGGCCTCGTCATCGCCTTCTACGTGCCGGGCCGGGCGCGGGCCGCCGAGGGGGAGGCCGCGCCCGCGAAGCCGCCGCCCGAGCCGAACGCCTTCCTCCGCATCGCCCCGAGCGGCGAGGTGACGGTGCTCCTGGCCCACTCCGAGATGGGCCAGGGCATCTGGACGACGCTCGCCATGCTGGCCGCCGAGGAGCTGGAGTGCGAGTGGTCCAAGGTGCGGGTGGAGCACGCGCCGGCGGCGCCCCCGTACGCCCACACCATGTTCGGCATGCAGATGACCGGCGGCTCCTCCACCACCTGGTCGGAGCTCGACCGCTACCGCACCGTCGGCGCCATGGCGCGCGAGTTGCTGGTGCGCGCCGCCGCCGAGCGCTGGAAGGTGGAGCCCTCGCGGCTGCGCGTGGAGCAGGGCTTCGTGGTGAACGGGAAGGAGCGGCTCTCCTACGGCGAGCTGGCCGCGGCCGCCGCCGCGCTCCCGCCGCCCGCCTCGGTGAAGCTCAAGGACCCGTCGCGCTGGCGGCTCGTCGGCAAGCCGGTGAAGCGGCTCGACTCGCCGGAGAAGACGAACGGCAAGGCGATCTTCGGCATCGACGTGCAGTTCGCCGGCCTGCGCACCGCGGTGGTCGAGCGGGCGCCGACGTTCGGCGGGACGGTGAGGTCGTTCGACCCGGCCAAGGCGCTCGCCGTGCCGGGCGTGGAGCAGGTGGTGCAGGTGCCGTCGGGCGTGGCGGTGGTGGCGAGCCACTTCTGGAGCGCCGAGAGCGGCCGCGCCGCGCTGAAGGTCGAGTGGGAGCCCGGCCCGGGCGCCGCGCTCGACAGCGCCAGGCTCACCGAGCAGTACCGGGCGCTCGCCCGCACGCCCGGCACGGTCGCCGCCGAGGCGGGCGACTGCGACGCCGCGCTGGACCGCGCCGCACGCCGGCTCGAGGCCGAGTACGACGTGCCGTACCTGGCCCACGCGCCGATGGAGCCGCTCAACTGCACGGTGAAGCTCGACGGCGACCGCTGCGAGCTCTGGACCGGCACCCAGTTCCAGACCGTCGACCAGGCGACCGCGGCGCGCATCGCCGGCGTGCCGGTCGGGAACGTCACCATCCACACGCCCTTCCTCGGCGGCGGCTTCGGCCGGCGCGCCAACCCGGCCGCCGACTTCGTGGGCGAGGCGGTGCACGTGGCCAAGGCGGCCGGCGTGCCGGTGAAGGTGGTCTGGACGCGCGAGGACGACATCCGCGGCGGCTACTACCGGCCGCTCTTCGTGCACCGGGTGGAGGTCGGTGTCGACGCCAAGGGGCAGCCGGTGGCCTGGAAGCAGACCATCGTCGGCCAGTCGATCATCGCCGGGACGCCCTTCGAGCCGATGCTGGTGAAGGGGGGCATCGACGCCGTCTCGGTGGAGGGGGTGGTCGACTCGCCCTACGTCGAGGCGGTGCCGGCGCGTCGCGTCGCGCTCCACTCGCCGCGCTGCGAGGTGCCGGTGCTCTGGTGGCGCTCGGTCGGCAACACGCACACCGCCTTCGCGGTGGAGTGCATGGTGGACGAGCTGGCGCACGCCGCCCGGCGCGACCCGCTCGCCTACCGGCTCGCCCTCCTGCGCGGGAAGCCGCGCTTCCGGGCGGCGCTCGAGCTGGCCGCCGCCCGGGCCGGCTGGGGCAAGAGCCCGCGCGCCGGCCGGGCCCGCGGCCTCGCCGTGCACGAGTCCTTCGGCAGCGTCGTCGCCGAGGTGGCCGAGGTGTCGGTGGAGCAGGGGCGCATCCGCGTCCACGAGGTCACCTGCGCCATCGACTGCGGCCTGGCGGTGAACCCGCTCGGCGTCGAGGCGCAGGTGCAGGGCTCGGTCGCCTTCGGCCTGGGGCCCGCGCTCAGGAGCGCCATCACGCTCAAGGACGGGCGCGTCGAGCAGAGCAACTTCCACGACTACGAGGTGCTGCGGCTCGACGAGATGCCCCGGGTGACGGTCCACATCGTGCCGAGCAAGGCGAAGCCGGGCGGCGTCGGCGAGCCGGCCACCGCCCCGGTCGCCCCGGCGGTCGCCAACGCCGTCTTCGCGCTCACCGGCCGGAGGCTCAGGTCGCTGCCGCTCCGGCTCGGGTGAGGCGCGGGTTCAGCGCTCGCGCATCGCGCCCGGCTCGCGCCCCTCCTCGCGCGGCAGGGCGGGGATGCGCGCGCGGATCCGGGCGATGGTCTGGCGGTGGACCTCTGCCGCCCAGGCCGAGTCCACGCTGCCGAAGGCCGGGTTGAAGAGGCGCAGGTCGAGCGAGAGGTTGGTGACGAGCAGGTCGCGCCCGGCGAAGCGCAGGCTCGCCGGGAAGAGGAAGCCGACCGGCGCGCCGGCGCGGTCGACGCCGTCGAAGTCGCCCAGCTTGGCGATGGCCTTGCCGGCCGGGTCGATCACCACGATCTCGTCGGCCTGGTTGGCGGCGACCCAGAGGTTGTCGTCGTCGTCGACGATGAGCCCGTCGGCGCCGTTCACGCCGGTGGCGAAGGCGGCCGGGGTGCCGGGGGTGCCGGCCACGACCGGGACGCGGACGATGGTGTCGTCGCCGGTGTTGGCGACGAAGAGGTGGGCCTCGGCCTTGTCGAAGCGCAGGCCGTTGGCGCCGAAGGGCGGCACGCCGGCGGTGCGGAGCAGCGGGTCGTCCACCCAGGCGGTGGCGACGCCGCCCGCCGGCCCGGTCTTCCAGACGATCCCCTGGAACGAGTCGGAGACGTAGACGTTGCCGGCCTTGTCGAACGTGACGTCGTTGAGGCCCGCGCCGCCCGGGTGGGGGAGCGGTGACGGCAGCGTCATGAAGTCGGTCGAGGCGCCGGTGCGCGGATCGACCGCCAGCACCTTGGAGCCGCCGAAGTCGACGACGAGGAGCGTGTCGGTGCCGGGCCTGAAGGCGAGGCCGAGCGGGCTCGGGCTCGCGCCGGCGATGACGACGCGGCGCAGGAAGCGGCCGTGGCGGTCGAAGACGAAGAGCTCGCCCTTGCCGGAGGCCGCGCCGAAGCCGGCCGCGTAGACCGTGCCGTCGCGGCCGACCTCGAGCCCCTCGGGCGCGGCGGCGCCGTCCGGGAGCGTGGCGAAGCGGAGGGCGCGCCCGCGGTCCCAGGCGGCGGCGGGGCGTGGGGCGAGGGCGGCGGTGAAGAGGGCGAGCGACAGGGCGAGCGGCGAGAGCGGAGCGCGGCGCACGGGAGCCTCCTGGGTGATGGAGGCCCGGGTCGTCATCGCCGCGCGCGGCGCGGGCGAGCCTCAGTTGGGCGTGGACCCGAACGCGGCGCGGCCCGTCACGCGAGGTGCGCGCGCACGATGGCGGCCACCCGGTCCGGGAGCTCGCGCCCGAAGGTGTGCGTGCCGCCGGCCACCGTCTCGAGCGCGGCGCCCGGGATGAGCGACGCCAGGAGGTGCGCCACCGCGAGCCGCGCCGCGGCCGAGGGGCCGATGGCGGCCACGTAGACGCGCTCCACGCCGGCGAGGACCCCGAGCCGCGCGCCGAGCCCGTGCCCGGCCGACTGGAGATCGCAGCTCCGCTCCAGGCGCGCGCCCTGGCAGGTGACCTCGTACAGGTCCAGCCGCGGGGCGCCGCGGAGCTCGGAGTTCACGTGCTCGCCGTCTCGGGTGGCAAAGGCGACTCTCATGGTGAGGAGCGGGAGTGCAGGAGATGGGCCAGCGGCGACCGTGGCTCAGCCCGGCACGAGCGGGTTACGCACCTGCAGTGCCGGGAACCGGGAGAAGTCTCGATCGACGGTCCAGAGCTCCTCGACGCCGTGCTGGAGACAGATCGCGGCCACGCGCGCGTCGTGCACCATCGGGCCGAGGACCCTTCCCTGCCGCAGGAGCTGGGCGAGGACGGGCCAGTGCTCGTCGGTCTCCCCGAGCAGCTGCACGGCGGACGCGCGCCACGACTCGACGGCCAGGAGCGCGTCGTCGAGCGGGGTGGGCGGGTCGAAGATGCGCGGGTGCGTGACGACCGCGCAGAACTCGTGGAGGCACGGCCACGGGATGGCCCACCGACCGGCGCCGAGGGTGGACAGGGCGCGCGTCGCCGCGTCGTGCCAGGGCGAGTCGGTGCGGTGCGCGTGGACCAGGACGTTCGTGTCGACGGCGATCATCCGCCCCGCCCCTCGTAGGCGAGCGAGCGGAGGCTCGCCCAGTCGTCCCACGCCAGGCCGGCCCTGAGCCCGTTCCCGCCGAACGTGTGCGTGCGGACGCTGGTGCTCGCGGGCGCGACCTCCGCGGCGGCGAGCTCGGCGCGGAGGGCGTCCTCGATGACGGTCCTCAAGGTGGTCCCGCGCTTCGCCGCCAGCTTCTTCGCCCGCCGCAGCAAGGGGTCCGAGATCTCGACGGTGGTCTTCATATGGGTCGCCCATATCATTATGACGGGCGATATGGCCATACTGCTCCCGAGAGGGGCGTGAGCGACCAGCGACTGGCGCGCCGCGCCCTACGGCCCCAGCTCCTCGTCGCCGAGGACGGTCGCGCCCACCGTGGGCGGGAACCAGGTGAGCCCGCGCTCGCCGGGGAAGAGGTAGCCGAGCGACCGCTGCTGGAACACGTCCTCGGGCCGGGCCGGCAGCAGGACCTCGCTGTCCGGCCAGCCGACGAGGGCCAGGTCGAACGGCGAGGCGCGGTGGATGTGCTCGGCGAGCGCGCGCAGCCAGCCGTCCACCGCCTCGCGCCACGCCAGCCCGAGGCTCAGGCCGCCGTCGTCCGGGTAGGCGCCGATCGGGAAGGCGCGCCCCAGGGCGCCGAACGGGAGGGCGAGGTCGACCCAGCCGGACGGCCCGTGCCCGCAGGCCTCGCAGAGCGGGCAGGGCTCCTGCGGGACCGGTGCGACGACGCGCGTGGCGCACGCGATGCCGCTCGCGCCCGGCACGCGCGCGATGCCGTAGAGCTCCTTGTCGAGCGGGAGCCCCCAGGTGCAGGCGAGGCGCGCCGCGGCCGAGGGCTCCCGGTCGTGGCGCCGCCAGCAGCCCTCGAGCGCCGGGAAGGTCCACATGGCGTCGCGCGCCGCGTGGAGGCGGTCGGTGGCCAGGCCCGCGTAGCGGATCGACAGCCCGTGGGCTCCACCGCTCCAGGTCTCCGGGGCGGTGAAGAGCTTCTGCGTGGTGGTGGTGACGGTGGCACTGGCGGCGGCGGTGGCGGTGGCGGTGGCGGTCATGCCTGGCCACAGGGGCAAGGGCCGTGCCCTGCGCGAGCCGCGAGATCAGGAGGGTTTCACGGTGAGGCTCGATGCGGAGGGCCCGCGGCGCGGTCCGCGGTCCGCCGGGCGGCCGAGCCCCGAAGAGCGACGCGACCCGGGTGTCTCTGACCCCGGGTTCGGGCTCGTGCTCCGTTTGTGCCCGAACAGACAGGTCCTCATCCGGGTATGGGGCTTGCAG
>DASTGK010000526.1:0-2098 GCA_035719085.1 Anaeromyxobacteraceae bacterium | reverse complement strand
GCCCACGCCGAGCTCCTGGCGGTGCAGGAGGCGGCGCGCACGCTCGGCCGCTGGCGGCTCACCGGCGTCACCGTCTTCGTGACGCTCGAGCCCTGCGCCATGTGCGCCGGCGCCATGGTGCTCGCCCGCATCGACCGGCTGGTCTTCGCCGCGAGCGACCCGAAGGCCGGGGCGGTCGGCTCGCTCATGGACCTCTCGGCCGACCCGCGGCTCAACCACCGCTTCCCGGTGGAGCGGGGGCTGCTGGGCGAGGAGAGCGGCGAGCTCCTGCGCGCCTTCTTCCGCTCCCGGCGCGGCCGCGAGGTGGCGGCGACGGCCCCGGCCGACCCGATCGCACGCTGACCGCGGCTTCGCGCTTGGCAAGACCCGGGATGATCGGGTAAACCCGCGCGCGGAGAGCTGGCCGAGTTGGTCGAAGGCGCCTGACTCGAAATCAGGTGTACCGGCAACGGTACCGGGGGTTCGAATCCCTCGCTCTCCGCATCATCTTCTGGAGAGGTGACCGAGCGGCCGAAGGTGCACGACTGGAAATCGTGTGTACCGGGAACGGTACCGTGGGTTCAAATCCCACCCTCTCCGCCAGCCGCCGGCGGACCGCGCCGGGTGAGCCGGCCCAGAATCCTCGGGCGACGTGGGGCCTCTTCGAACCCCGCCAGGCCCGGAAGGGAGCAACGGTAGAAGGACCTCCGTGCGCCCGGGGATTGTGGGCCGGCTCGTCGTTTCTCGGGGCCACCCCCGCACGGCCCGCCCGCGCCTTTCCAACGTCCGAGCGGGCTGGTAAAGCCATCCTCCCCCCGGACTCCCGATGGCCTACCTCGTCCTCGCCCGCAAGTACCGCCCCCAGCGCTTCGGGGAGATGTCCGGCCAGGCCCACGTGGTCCGGACGCTCGCCAACGCGCTCGCCCGCGGCACGCTCGCCCACGCCTTCCTCTTCACCGGCCCGCGCGGCGTCGGCAAGACGACCACGGCCCGGCTGGTGGCCAAGGCGCTCAACTGCGAGAAGGGGCCGACCGCCGAGCCCTGCGGCGTCTGCACCCCCTGCGTCGAGATCGCCGAGGGGCGGGCCGTCGACGTGGTCGAGATCGACGCCGCCTCGAACAACGGCGTCGACAACGTGCGCGACATCGTCGAGGCGGTGAAGTACCGGCCGGCCCGCGACCGCTTCAAGGTCTTCGTGGTGGACGAGGTCCACATGCTGTCGCAGGGGGCCTTCAACGCCCTCCTGAAGACGCTGGAGGAGCCGCCCGAGCACGTGAAGTTCGTGCTCGCCACCACCGACGTCCACAAGGTGCCGGAGACCATCGTCTCCCGCTGCCAGCGCTTCGACTTCCGGCGGCTCACGCTGCAGCAGATCGCCGATCAGCTCGGCCACGTGGCCCGCGAAGAGCACATGACCCTCTCGCCGGCGGCGCTCTCGCAGGTGGCGCGCGCCGCCGAGGGCGGCATGCGCGACGCGCTCTCGCTCCTCGACCGGGTCCGCGCCGCCTGCGGCGACGCCCCGTCGGACGACGAGGTGGCCGAGGCGCTCGGGGTGGTCGACGTCGCCGCCATCTCCCGGATGGCCGGCGCGCTGGTGGCCCGCGACGGCGCGGCGCTGCTCGCCGAGATCGCCGCGCTGCACGAGCGCGGCCTGGAGATGAAGCGGGTGGCCGAGGAGCTGTCGCGCCACCTGCGCGACGTGGTGGTGGCGAAGCTCGCGCCCGAGGCGCCGCTCGACCTGCCGGACGCCGAGCTGGCCGAGGTGAAGGCCCAGGCCGCCGCCGCCGCGCCGGCGCAGCTCGTCCGGCTCTTCGACCTGGCGCAGCGGGCCGTGCTCGAGGCGAAGCAGGCCGAGCAGCCGCGCCACGCGCTCGAGGTGGCGCTGCTCGAGGCGGTCTTCCTCGCGCCCGGCGCCGAGGTGTCGGAGCTCATCGCCCGCGTCGAGGCGCTCGCCGGGGGCGCGGTGCCGCCGGCGTCGGGTGGTGGCGGAGGGCGTCCCGCTCCGAGGACGGCCGCTGCGGCGGCCCCCTCACCCCGGCCCTCTCCCCCGGTGGGGGAGAGGGAGCAGAAGATGGCCTCTCCCGCGGTGGGGGAGAGGGAGCAGAGGCCCGCTGCGACC
>DASTGK010000525.1:0-2923 GCA_035719085.1 Anaeromyxobacteraceae bacterium | reverse complement strand
CGCGCTCCGCGCCGCGGGCGCCAGCACCGAGGAGGCGATCGTGGCGACGGTGCTCGCCCGCCACCTCGAGGCGCCGACGGCGCCGCTCGTCCAGCAGGTCCGCGCCGGCCGCGCCACCTGGGGCGGCGTCCTCCAGGACGCCGGCCTGACGCCGAAGGACCTCGATCCGCTGGTGCGCCGGCTGGTGAAGTAGGGCGCTACGGCGCGCGCGAGACGAGCCAGAGGCCGCCGAGGCAGAGCAGGAGCCCGGCGGCCCGCGCCAGCGAGAGCTGCTCGCGGAAGACGACGAGCGCCACCGGCAGGAGCAGGAGCGCCGAGGCGGTGTTGACCGCCACGCCCGACCACTGCAGCCCGCCGCCGGCGCGGTAGGCGAGCAGGAAGCCGATCTCAACGCCGAGGCAGAGGACCAGCGCTCGGGACATGCGCCGTGGTGTAGCGCCTCGCCGCCGGGCGCGCCAGCGCGCCCTCAGTCGGCCGTGGCGTGCGCCTCGTCGGCCTGGTGGCGCGCCTGCTCCTCCATGACGAGGGCGGTCACCTCGCGCTTCAGCGCGTTGAACTCGGGCGAGGCCGGGTCGCGCGGCCGGGGGAGCGTCACCTGGACGATCCGCTTCACCGTGCCGGGCCGGTAGGTCATCACCACCACCCGGTCGGCCAGGTAGATCGACTCCTCGATGCCGTGGGTGACGAAGACGATGGTCTTCCGGTACTCGGCCCAGATGCGCAGCAGCTCGTCCTGCAGCGAGCGGCGCGTCAGGGCGTCGAGCGCGCCGAACGGCTCGTCCATGAGGAGCATGGGCGGGTCGATGGCCAGCACCCGGGCGATGGCGACGCGCTGGCGCATGCCGCCCGACAGGTCCTTCGGGTAGCGGTCGCGGAACTCGCCGAGGCCGAGCGTGGCGAGGAGCCGATCGACCACCTCGCGGCGGCGCGCCGGCGGCGTCCCCTTCACCTCGAGGCCGAAGGCGACGTTCCGCTCCACCGTCATCCAGGGGAAGAGGGCGTACTCCTGGAAGACCATGGCCCGCTCCGGCCCCGGGCCGGTGACCGGCCGGCCGAGCGCGGAGAGCTCGCCCGCGGTGGGCGGCGAGAAGCCGGCGATGGCGTTGAGGAGCGTGGACTTGCCGCAGCCGGAGGGGCCGAGCAGGCAGACGAGCTCGCCCGGCGCCACGTCGAGGTCGATGCCGTCGAGCGCGACCACCTCGCGGCCGCCGGCCGCGAAGACCTTGCGCAGGCCGCGGGCCCGGATGGCCGGGGCGGCGTCGCCGGGCGCGCTCACCCCTCCACCCCGCGGTGCCAGCGCAGGAGCCAGTGGTTGAGCCGGCTCATGCCGAGGTCGATGCCGAGACCGCACAGGCCGATGGTGATCATCCCGGCGATCACCTTGTCCGACCAGAAGTACTCGCGCGCCTCGAGGATGCGGTAGCCGAGCCCGGCGTTCACCGCGATCATCTCGGCCACGATCACCACGATGAAGGCGACGCCGATGCCGACGCGCACGCCGGTGAGGATGTAGGGCATGGCGGCCGGGATCATGACGCGCCAGAAGAGCGTCCCCTCGCCGGCGCCCAGGTTGCGCGCGGCGCGCAGGTAGATGGCGTCGACGCTGCGGACGCCGGCGATGGTGTTCATGAGCACCGGGAAGAAGGCGCCGAGCGAGATGAGGAAGAAGGCGGGCGGGTTGCCGAGGCCGAACCAGAGGATGGCGAGCGGGATGTAGGCGATGGGCGGGATGGGGCGGAGCACCTGCAGCAGCGGGTTGAAGAGGTCGTGCACCAGCGGCTTCGCCCCCATGACGAGGCCGAGCGGCAGCGCCAGGCCGGCGCCGATGGCGAAGCCGCCGGCGATGCGCAGCAGCGAGGTGACGGCGTCGTGCGGCAGCTCGCCCGAGACCGCCCAGGCGAGCCAGCTCCCCGCCGCCGGCTCGTACGGCTCGGCCGGCGTCAGGTAGGCCCACCAGCGGAGCGCCACCTGCGTCGGCGAGGGGAGGATGAGCGGCGTGACCCAGCCGGCGCGCGAGATCCCCTCCCAGGCGAGGAGGAGCGCCACCGGCACGGCGAGCGACGTCGCCACCGCCGCCGCCCGCGAGGGGCCGCCGTTCCCGGTGCGCGCGCTCACTTGACGCCGAGCTTGGCCTTGGCCTGCTGCAGGAGATCGACCTTGACCCAGTCGGCCGCCCGGGGCGGGCTCGCCATCTTGCCGACGCCGAACTTCACCATGAGGTCGGTCGTCGCCTGGATGTGCTCGACGGTCACGTCGTAGCTGTAGGGCGAGTTGCCGATGGCGTCCTGGAAGTCGTCGGCGGTGATCTGCCCCTTGAACATCTGCTCCACGACGTACTTCTCCGCCACCTTCGGGTTCTGGATGAAGTGGCGGGTGGCGTCGACGAAGCACTCGAGCACCTTCTGCGCCACCGCCGGCCGCTCGCGGTAGAGCTGCTCGGTCATGACGAGCACGCGCACCGGCTCGCCGAGCGGCGTGTCGTAGGGCTTCAGCATCTCCTTGCCGAACCCCTTGTTGAGCGCCTGCGACGACTGCGGCTCCGACTGGCACATAGCGTCGATCTGCTTCTGCAGCAGCGCCTGGTTCAGGTCGGCGAAGGGCAGGTAGACGATCTGGACGTCCTTGCCCTCCTTGTCCGACCAGGTGAGGCCGGCCTTGGCGAGCTCGGCGAGCAGCCGGAGCTCCTGCGCGCCGCCCCGGGCCACGCCGACCCGCTTGCCCTTGAGGTCGGCGACGGTCTTCAGGGCCAGGTCGGCGCGCGAGACCAGCCGGGCGCCGCCCTTGGCGAAGCCGGCCACCACGAAGACCTGCCCGCCGCCGGCGCGGTTGGCGATGGCGGCGTCGGCCGCCGAGGCGGCGATGTCCACCTCGCCCTTCACGATGGCCGGGAAGATGTCGATGCCCTTCGGGAAGACGGTCTCCT
>DASTGK010000524.1:0-2426 GCA_035719085.1 Anaeromyxobacteraceae bacterium | reverse complement strand
GTGCAGTCGATGTCGGAGATCGAGGAGGTGACGCGCGCCGCCCAGGCCGGCTCGCGCCAGGCCACCGGCGCCGCCGCCGAGCTGACCAAGCTCGCCGAGCGGCTGGCCGAGCTGGTGAAGCGCTTCAAGGTCGAGTAGCGGCCGCCGCCAGGGACGGGAGCCAAGCGAGACCTCATGGGCGTCGCCGAGGAGATCCGGCAGAAGCTCCTCCCGCGGTTCCGGGAGATGACCACCGACCGGGTGGAGAAGATCTCGTCTGCCCTCCTCGAGCTCGAGAAGGGGGCGGGCGGGAAGGAGCTCCAGGAGGAGCTGGCCCGGGAGCTCCACACCCTGAAGGGCGAGGCCCGCATGATGGGCTTCGTCGGCATCTCGACGGTGGTCCACGCCGCCGAGGACGTGCTCAAGGCGACCGGCGAGCGGCCGGGCGGCGAGCCGGTGCAGGCGCTCCTCGAGGCCTGCGACGCGCTCGTGCCGATGATCGAGCTGCCGGCCGACGGCGGGCCGGGGGCGGAGGGGATCACCGCGAGGCTGAAGGGGATCGTCGAGTCGCTCGGCGCCAAGGGCGGGAACGGCGCGGCGGCGGGAGCGGTCGAGTCCGCAGCCGCACCCGAACCCGAACCCGAACGCGTGCCCGTTCCCGTGCCCCCGGCCGCGTCCGTGGCCCCGGCCTCGCCCGTGCCCGTGCCCCCGGCAGCCGCTGCCGCGACCCCGACCCGGCCGGCGCCCGCTCCTGCCGAAGCCCCCCGGCCCGATCCCGCGGCGCGCATCGAGCTGCGCGGCGACAAGCCGACGGCGTCGATCCGCGTGGATGTCGACCGGCTCGACGAGATCGCGGCGCTGGCGGGCGACGTGCTCGTCGAGGGCGCCCGCGCCATGCGGCGCACGCGCGACCTCACCGGCCTCTTCGCCCGCTGGAACCGGCTCTCCGACCGCGTGGTGGCGCTCGCCGAGCGGCTGCGCCACGACGGCATGGGCGGCAAGGCGGTGGAGCAGCTCGAGGGGGACGTCCACCTCCTGCGCTCCGACACCTTCCGCTTCATCCGCAGCCACACCGAGTCGGTGCAGGGGGCGCAGACGCAGTTCGGGCTGCTCGCCGAGCGGGTCGGCTCGGCGCGGCTCATCCCGCTCTCCGGCGTGCTCGCCCCCTTCCCCCGCGCCGTGCGCGACATGGCGCGCGAGCAGGGCAAGGAGGTCGACTGCACCGTCCACGGCGGCGAGACCGGCGTGGACAAGGCCATCCTCCTCTCGCTCAACGACCCGCTCGTCCACCTGGTGCGCAACGCCGTGGACCACGGCCTGGAGACGCCGGAGGCGCGCGCCGCGGCCGGCAAGCCGCGCGCCGGCAGGGTGACCATCACGGCGCGCACCGACGGCGACCTGCTGGCGCTGGTGGTCGAGGACGACGGCCGCGGCATCAGCCCGGGCGCGGTGCGGGCCTCGGCGCTCAAGAAGGGGATCATCGGCGAGCAGCAGGCGGCCGGCATGTCGGCGCGGGCCGCGCTCGACCTCATCTTCATGCCCGGCTTCTCCACGCGCGAGCAGGCCGGCGAGACGAGCGGCCGCGGCGTGGGGCTCGACGTGGTCCGCAAGCGGGTCACGGCGCTCGGCGGGTCGGTCACCTTCGAGTCGGAGCCGGGCAAGGGGTCGCGCTTCACGCTGCGCATGCCCCAGTCGCTCTCGCTCATGAAGGTGCTGCTCGTCCGCATCGACGACGACGTCTACGGCCTGCCGGCGGTGGACGTCGACTCGGTGGGGCGGCTCGACCCGAAGGACGTGGCCGAGGTGGCCGGCATCCGCGCCGTCCGCTACCGCGGCAAGCTCCTGCCGGTGGTGGCCCTCGGCCCCCTCCTCTCGCTCAACGGCGGCCCGCGCCACCCGCGCCCCAACGTGGCCTACGTCATCCACGGCGCCGAGGGGGCGGCGGTGGTGGTGGACGGCCTCTTCGGCGAGCGCGAGGTGGCGGTGAAGGCACCGGGCGCGTTCTTGAAGGGGATGCGCTTCGTCACCGGCGCCGCGGCGCTGGAGGACGGCCGCGTGGCGCTGCTCCTCTCCACGCCCGACCTCGTCACCGCGGCCCGCCGGCTGGCCGCCCCGGCCATGTCGCGCGGCCGCGACCGGCGCCGGCTGCGGATCCTGCTGGTGGACGACTCGGCCATCGCCCGTGAGGCCGAGGCGGCGCTGCTGCGCTCGCTCGGCCACGAGGTGGACGAGGCCAACGACGGCGAGGACGGCTGGCGCAAGCTGCAGACCGGCGGCTACCACGTGCTCGTCACCGACGTGCAGATGCCGGTGCTCGACGGCATCGACCTGACGCGCCGGGTGAAGGCCACGCCGCGCTTCGTGCGGCTGCCCATCGTCATCCTCTCCTCGCTCTCGGCCCCGGAGGAGCGGCGCCGCGGCGTCGACGCCGGCGCCGACGCCTACCT
>DASTGK010000523.1:0-3838 GCA_035719085.1 Anaeromyxobacteraceae bacterium | reverse complement strand
CCGGTCTGCGCCGCCGTGAAGAGCTTCTGCGACGCGGGTACGCTCCTCGCCGGGCGCGGCCCGCTCGGGCCGGAGTCGAGCGCTCCCAACACGCTTCAGTCCTCCTGCCCCGACGGGAGCTGGGGGACCTACGGCGTCGAGGAGTCGGTCGAGTCGATCGATCTCCGGACGCCCGACGGGACGCCGCTCACGCCGGGCAAGGCCGCCCTGGTGGACGTGACCCTGATCGCCTCGGCCGCGTTCGACGCCGACGCGCTCGAGCTCTACCAGGCGACCGATGCGGAGGCGCCGCTCTGGCGCCACGTCGCGACGCTGCTCCCGCGGCAGGCCGGCAGGCAGGTGCTCTCGGCCTCCTACGTGCTGCCGCCGGGCGGCCTCCAGGCCCTGCGCGCCCGCCTGCGGTACGGCGGCGTGGAGGAGGCGTGCGGGACGTACACCGACTCCCGCGGAGTCCAGCAGGGGATCTACGACGACCACGACGACCTCGCCTTCGCGACGGCCGCCGCGACCGCGACCTACGATCGCTCGCTCAAGGTGCCGCGGTGCTCGGTCGTCGCGGCCTACTGCGACTCCGGGCGGCTGCTCGACGGTCGCGCCCTGCTCGGCCCCGAGGCGAACCAGCCGAACACGGTGAAGGGCGCGTGCGCCGACGGGACCGCCGGCACGTACCACGTGGACCGCTCCATCGACGCGATCCGCGTGTTCACCGCCGATGCCACCCCGCTCGCCGCCGGGAAGAGCGCGACCGTCGAGGTCAAGGTCTTCGCCGCCGCGACGGCGGGGGACGCGCTCGACGTCTACTACACGGCCAACGCCTCCGGCACGCCCACCTGGACCTATGTCGCCACCATCCTGCCAGCGAAGGACGGGCTCCAGACGCTCTCCACGACCCTCACGCTGGCGAGCGGGTCGGTCCAGGCCGTCCGCGCCAGCCTCCGCGCCGCGACCGAGGCGCCCGCCGAGTGCACCACGGGCGCCATGGACGACCACGACGACCTCGCGTTCCAGGTGGGGCCGTAGGAGGCGCGCCTCTGAGGTCCTGAGCCCACCCGGAGGTAGGCAGTTCGCGAGCGCCTGCCCAGCCGCCGTCCATCCGGACCGATGGTGCGTGACTCGCTCGGGTCGGTCGACGGCCACCGGGTCGAGGCCGCCTCAGGTCGCGCGCGGCGCGGGGTGGGCCGCACCCAAGTGCGCGCGATGCGGACGTTCCCCGGCCGGAACGGCCCATGCAGAGGGGCCGCCATAACGGAGGCCCGTCCATGCAGATCACGGCCAAGGTCATCTCCCTCTCGATGGCGAGCGGCGCGCTCGTCGGCCTCGCGCTCGGCGCGTACATGGTCGTCGACGGCCGCCGCGTGGCGGAGGAGCGGATCGGCCAGCTGGAGCGCCGCCTGCGCTCCGACTTCGACCGGAACGCGCGGCTCGAGGTGGAGACGGCGGTGAGCCTCCTCGCCGGCGTGGCGGCCCGGCAGCAGAAGGGCGAGCTCGGGCTGGAGGAGGCCAAGAAGCTCGGCGCCGACCTGCTGCGCGGGCTGCGCTACGACGGCGAGGGCTACTTCTGGGCCGACACGGTCGACGGCACCAACGTGGTGCTGCTGGGCCGCGACACCGAGGGCAAGAACCGGCGCGACGCCGTGGACCTGAAGGGCAACTCGTACGTCCGCGACATCCTGCGAGCCGGCACGGGCGGCGGCGGCTACAGCGACTACTGGTTCCCGAAGAAGGGCGGGACCACGCCGCTCCCCAAGCGCGCCTACTCGCTCCTCTTCGCCCCCTTCGGCTGGGTGGTCGGCACCGGCAACTACGTCGACGACATCGACGCGGTGGTGGCGGCCGAGCGGGCCACCGCCGACGCCGACGCGCGCGCCCGGCTGCAGGTGATCCTGGGGGTCGTGCTCGCGACGCTGGCCGCGGCCGCCGGCCTCTCCGTCGTCTTCGGCCGCCGCATCTCGCGCCCCATCACCGGCATCACCAGGAGCCTGGAGCGGCTCGCCGACTACGACTTCCGCGCCGACGCCTCGCTCGAGCCGCTGGCCCGCGCCGCCGACGAGACCGGCGTCATGTCGCGCACCCTCGTCGCCATGCGCGACGCCGTGGCCCGCCTCGGCGCCACCATCCAGGAGTCGGCCGAGGCGGTGAAGCAGGTGAGCGGCCAGCTCGGCGCCACCGCGGCCGACGTGAGCAACGGCTCCTCGGAGCAGGCCGCCTCGGTGGAGGAGGTGTCGGCCTCGATGCAGGAGATGGCGGCCCGGGCCGCGCAGGCCGCCGAGGGGGCGCGCCAGGCCGGCGAGCGGGCCGGGCGCGTCTCCCTCGAGGTGACGGCCGGCAGCAACGCCGCGCTGGAGACGGCCACGGCCATGAAGGACATCGCCGGGCGCGTCAACGTGGTCGAGGAGATCGCCTACCAGACCAACCTGCTCGCCCTGAACGCGGCCATCGAGGCGGCGCGGGCCGGCGCCCAGGGGCGCGGCTTCGCGGTGGTGGCCGGCGAGGTGCGCAAGCTGGCCGAGCGCAGCGGCACGGCGGCGCGAGAGATCCGGGCCATCTCCGACCACAGCGTCGAGGTGGCCCAGCGGGCCGGCGGCCTGCTGGCCCGCGTGGCGCCCGAGGTGGAGCGGACGGCGGGGCAGCTCAGGCTGCTCGCCGAGTCGGCCGCCGAGCAGGACGTGGCGGCGCGCCAGGTGAGCGTGGCGCTCGAGGGGCTGTCGCAGGTGGTGCAGCGGAACGCGGCGGCGGCCGAGGAGATGTCGGCCACCTCGGAGGAGCTGGCGGCGCAGGCGGTGGCGCTGCGCGACACGGTGGGCGCCTTCGTGCTGGACGGCGCGCCCGCCGCGCTCCCGGCCCACGCCGCGCCGGCCCCGCACGCGGCGGCGGCCCTGCGCGCCTGACGCGGCGGGAAGTAGGGCCGCTCGGACTCGAACCGAGACGCCGGTCGCCCGGCAGCGGCTTTTAAGGCCGCCGCGTCTGCCGTTTCGCCACGGCCCCGAGGGCGCAGGATACACCGGCGGCGCGCTCCCGCCGGAGCGGGTAGGATCGGCGCATGGCCCACACCACGCTCGTCGACGGGGAGACCCTGGCGCGCCACCTCGGGGATCCCGGCTGGATCGTCTTCGACTGCCGGCACGAGCTGGCCGCGCCGGCGCGCGGCCGCACCGAGTACCTGGCGGCGCACGTGCCCGGCGCCCGCTTCCTCCACCTCGACGAGGACCTGAGCGGCCCGAGGACCGGCCGCAACGGGCGCCACCCGCTGCCCGACCCGGAGGCGTTCCGCGCCACGCTCCAGCGGGCCGGCGTCGGCGACGCCGCGCAGGTGATCGCCTACGACGACCAGGGCGGCATGGTGGCGGCGCGGCTCTGGTGGATGCTCCGCTGGATGGGCCACCCGGCGGTGGCGGTGCTCGACGGCGGGTGGGGGCGCTGGCGGGCCGAGGGGCGGCCGACCACGACCGAGCTCCCGGCGCCGCGGCCGGCCACGCTCCGCGGCGCGCCAAGCCCGGCCGCGACGGTCGACGCGAGCTTCGTCCTCGCCCACCTGGGCGACCCGGCGGTGGTGGTGCTCGACGCGCGCGGGGCCGACCGGCACCGCGGCGAGAACGAGACCATCGACCCGGTCGCCGGGCGCATCCCCGGCTCGCGCAACCGCCCCTGGGCGGAGAACCTCACCCCGGACGGACGGTTCAAGCCGGCCGCGGCGCTGGCGCGCGAGCTCGCCGAGGTGCTGCGCGGCGCGGCGCCGGTCCAGGTGGTCGCCTCCTGCGGCTCGGGCGTCTCGGCCTGCCACGACCTGCTCGCCATGGAGGTGGCCGGGCTCGGGGGCGCCAGGCTCTACCCCGGCTCC
>DASTGK010000522.1:0-5427 GCA_035719085.1 Anaeromyxobacteraceae bacterium | reverse complement strand
GCCCGCACCTCGGAGCGGGCCTGGCGCACGAGCGCCTCCACCTCGAGCGCCGCCTCCTGGCGCAGCGCCTCCCGCTCGCGCGCCTGGCCGACTCGCAGGCCGCCCTCCACGATGGGCACGGAGAGGACGAGCTGCGCCTGCCAGCCGGTGCGCGGCGTGGTGAGCGAGGCCGGGTCCTGGAAGAAGGTCTGGGCGGTGCCGAGGAGCGCCGGCAGCCAGTCGGCCCAGCCGTCGCGCGCCACCCGGTCGGCGGCGCCGAGGCGGCTCCGCGCCGCCCGGACGTCGGCCCGCCGGTCCACCTCGTCGCCCGCGCCCACCGGCTCGGGCAGGGGCGGCTGCTCCAGGGCGTCGAGCGGGGCGTCGCCGCCGGTGGCGAGGCCGAGCGCCTCGCGCGCCCGGTCGAGCGCGTCGGCGGCCGCCTGCACTTGCACCTCGCTCGCCGCCAGCTCCTGCTCCGCCTGCAGCTCGTCGAGCGCGTTGCCGAGGCCGGCGGCGCGCCGCGTCCGGGCGAACTCCCAGTGGGCCTGGGCGCCGTCGCGCGCGCTCTCGGCCACGCGCAGCACGCTCCGCCCCGCCAGCACCGCCAGGTAGGCCCGCCCGGCCGCCAGCGCCGCCGCGCGCCGCGCGTCCCCCTCCCCGGCGCGCGCCACGCCGACCGCCTCGTCGGCGTGGGACCACTGGACCCAGCGCGACGGGGCGACGAGCGGCACCGAGAGCGCGAGGGCGAGGCTGCTCTGGTCGCGCGCGGCCACGATCCGGGCGCTCGCGCCCGAGCCGGTGACCCGGTCGGCGTCGAGCCGGGTCTGCGTGGCGGTGGCGCCGAGCTGCGGGAGCGCGCCGGCGGCCACCTCGGCGCGGAGCCCCTCGGCGCGCCGCACCTCCTCGGCCGCCAGGAGGGCGGCCGGGCTCCGGGCGAGCGCGCGGGCCACCGCCTCGTCGAAGCCGACCGGCTCGAGCGCGGGCGCCGCCCCCGCGGCGGCGAGCAGGGCCAGGGCGAGCGGGGGCCAGGCCATCAGGCCGGGCTCCCGGACGAGGGCGACGGCCCGGCCTCCGGCGCGGGCGGGTGGGAGAACCGCTCGAGGAGCGTGTAGAGCGCGGGGATGAGGAAGAGCGTGAAGAAGGTGGAGACGGTGAGCCCGCCGATGACGGCGCGGGCGAGCGGCAGGTTGGTCTCGCTCCCTTCGCCGACGCCGAGCGCCATGGGCAGGAGCCCGACGATGGTGGCGATGGTGGTCATGAGGATGGGGCGCAGCCGCGTCGTGCCGGCCTCCACCGTCGCCTCGACGAGCCCGCGGCCGCGGGCCCGGAGCACCCGGGCGAAGTCGACGAGCAGGACGCCGTTCGAGACCACGATGCCGACCATCATGATGACGCCCATGAAGCTGTTGACCGAGAGCGTCGTGCCGGTGAGCCAGAGCGCCGCGAAGACGCCGGTGATGCCGAGCGGCACCGAGAACATGATGACCAGGGGGTCGATGAGCGAGCGGAACTGCGAGGCCAGGATCATGTAGACGAGCGCCACCGCCATGAGGGCGGCGAAGCCCAGGTCGGCGAAGGCCTCCCGCTGCGCCGCCGTCTGCCCGCCGAGCTGCGCCGTGAACCCCTCGGGCGGCGTCAGCTCGTCCACCACCCGCTGCACCGCGGCGCTGGCCGCCCCCAGGTCGGCGCCCGGCGCCACGTTGGCGGTCACGTCGACGATCCGCTGCAGGTACTTGCGGGACACCACCACCGGCCCGGAGGCGCGCCGCACCTGGGCCAGGTTGGCGAGCGAGACCACCCGGCCGCCGGGGGTGCGCACGAAGACCTCCGAGAGGTCGCTCACCTGGGAGCGGAACGGGTCGTCGAGGCGGACGTTGATGTTGTACTGGTTGCCGGTCTGGGCGTCGGTGAAGAGCACCGGCGCGAGCTGCGCGGAGCCGACCAGGCTCGTCAGCACCGACTGGGCCACCTGCTGCTCGCTGACGCCGAGCGAGCCGGCCTTCTCCCGGTCCACCACCACGTCGAGCTCCGGGTAGTTCTCCTCGCGAGACACCTGCACGTCGGTGAGGAGCGCCCGCCCGCCCGGGCCGGCCACGTCCCGCAGCCGCGCCGCCAGCCGCTTGGCGTAGTCGCCGCCGGCCTCCAGGTCGTAGCCGACGATCTCGACGTCGATGGGGGCGGCGGCGCCGAAGTTGAGGATCCGCTTCACGATGCCGCCGGTGAAGTAGTAGACCTGCGTCCCGGGCACCGCCTGGCGCAGCGCCGCGCGCACCCGGTCGGTCGCCTCGACGTCGCTGATGGGCCGCCGCGGGTGGGGCACCAGGTTGATGCCCAGGTTGCCCGTGTGCGGCCCGGTGTTGGCCGTGAAGAGCGCGGTGCGGCCGAGCGGCAGCCCGGTGTCGGAGAGGAGCGTGGTGTAGATCCGACCGCCCCCCTCGGCCTCCACCGGCCCGAGGGCGCCGCGCACCGCCTGCTCGATCCGCTCGGTCACCTGCTCGGTCCGCTCCACCCGCGTGCCGATGGGCGTCTTGTAGATCACCTGGAGCTGGCTCTCGTCGGTGTCCGGGAAGAACTCGGTGCCGATGCGCCGCGACAGGAGCAGCGAGCCGGCGAAGAGCGCCAGGATGCCGGCGATGACCGGCAGCCGGTGGCCCAGCACCCAGCGCAGCGCCCGGCCGTAGGCGTGGTCGAGCCGCCGGAGCGCGCCGGTCACCCGGGCCGCGAGCTCGCGCCCGCCGGCCTGGTGCTCCTGCGCCGCGAGGTAGCGCAGGCAGAGCAGCGGCGTCACCGTGCGCGAGACGAAGAAGCTCATGACGAGCGAGAAGGCGATGGTGAGCGCCAGCGGCAGGAAGAGGTTGCGGGCCACGCCGGCCAGGAAGACCACCGGGAAGAAGACCACGATGGTGGTGACGGTGGAGACGAAGATGGGCATGGCCACCTCCTGCGCCGCCGCCAGCACCGCCTCCCGCCGGTCGGCGCCGAGCGCCAGGTGCCGGTGGATGTTCTCCAGCTCCACGATCGAGTCGTCGACGAGCCGCCCCACCCCGAGCGCCAGGCCGCCCAGCGTGAAGACGTTGAGCGTCTGCCCGGTGAAGTAGAGCAGCACGAAGGTGGCGACGATGGAGAGCGGGATGGCCACGGCGATGATGCCGGTGGCCGAGAAGGAGGCGAGGAAGACCAGGATCACCCCGACCGCCAGCAGGCCGCCCTGCACCGCCTCGTGCTCCAGCGAGGCGATGGCGGCGCGGATGTAGGCCGACTGGTCGAAGGAGATGGCGAGCGAGACGCTGGGAGGCACGCCGCGCAGCCGCGGCAGCGCCGCCCGCACCGCGTCCACCACCGCCACGGTGTTGGCGCCGGGCTGCTTGTTGACGCGGAAGTAGACGCCGCGCGCCCCGTTGATGCGCACGATCTCGGTCTGGTCGGCCGAGCCGTCCTCCACCTCGGCCACGTCGCGGATCCGCACCGGGTCGGCGTCGGCGGCGCCGGGGCGGACGACCACGTCGTTGAGCGGCCGGGCCTCGCCGAGCTGGGTGTTGGAGAAGACGTTGTAGTCGCGGGAGCCGGCCCGGAGCGTGCCGCTCGGCAGGAGCAGGTTGGAGGTGCGGACCGCCTCGACCACGTCGAGCACGCCGAGCTGGCGCGCCCTGAGCGCGTCGCGCCGCACCTTCACCTCGATCTCGCGGATCTTGCCGCCGCCCACCGTGGCGCTCGCCACCCCGCGGATCCGCTCCAGCTGCGGCTCGATGACGTTGGCCGCCAGGTCGTAGAGCCGGCGCTCGTCGAGCCCCTCCCCGCTCATGGCGACCTGCACCACGGGGATGTTGGTGACGTCGAACTTGATGATGAAGGGCTGGTCGATGCCGGGCGGCAGCGTGTTGAGGATCTGCGCCACCCGCTGCTGCACCTCGAACTGGGCGTTGTCGAGGTTGGTGCCGTACTGGAACCAGACCGAGACCGAGGAGAAGCCCTGCTTCGAGGTCGACTCGACGCGGTCCACCCCCGGCGACGACGAGACGGCCCGCTCGATGGGGACGGTGATGGTCTTCTCGACGTCGATGGGGCCGGCCCCCGTGTAGAAGGTCGCCACCCGGATGATGGGGATGTCGATGCTGGGGAAGAGGTCGACCGAGAGCCGCGTCAGCGAGACCCACCCGAGCGCCAGCACCATGAGCGCCAGCATGAGGATGAAGACGGGGTTGCGGAGCGCCAGCCGGGTGAGCCACATGGGGCCGCCTCACTTCCCGCCGCCGGCCGCCGCCGTCGCCGGCCGTCCGCTGAAGGGGTCGAGGCCGCGCTGCGCCCGCACCGGGCTGCCGTCGGCCAGGGCGTCGGCGCCGGCGGTCACCACCTCGGCGCCCGGCCCGAGCCCGGCGGTGATCTCGAGCCAGTCGCCGCCGTCCACCCCGAGCTTCACCTCGACCCGGCGGGCCCTCTCTCCGTCGAGCACGAAGGCGTAGGCCTTGCCGCCGGAGAGCTGCACCGCGCCCGCCGCGACCACCACGGCCCTCGGGTGGGTGGCGACGACGATCGAGCCGCGCCCGTACATGCCGGCCTTGAGCTCGCCCGGGTTGGCGAGCCGCACCTCGGCGTCGATGGTGCGCGTCGCCGGGTCGAAGGCCGGCGACACCCGCACCACCGTGCCGGCGTAGGTCCGCCCGGGGAGCGCGTCGAGCTCCACGTGGGCCGG
Organism: Anaeromyxobacteraceae bacterium; assembly: GCA_035719085.1. Lineage (GTDB taxonomy): Bacteria > Myxococcota > Myxococcia > Myxococcales > Anaeromyxobacteraceae > JADKCZ01. Next base: position 758 of record DASTGK010000522.1, on the reverse strand, counting down.
GAGGCCGACGGCGAGGCCCGCCACCTCGCGCTCGTTCACCGGCACGAAGGCGCGCAGCACGTCGACGCGGCTCACCGTGAGGATGGCGCCCGAGTTGGAGGTCGGGCCGACGAGCGCCCCCGGGTCGAGCCGGCGCGCCGCCACCACGCCGTCGAGCGGCGAGGTGATCTGCGTCTCGCCGAGCCGGGTGGCGAGCGCCGCCAGGTTGGCGGTGGCCGCGGCGAAGCCGGCCTCGGCCTGCTGCCGCTCCTGCTGCGAGACGACGCCGGTGGGGGCGAGCTTCTCGGCGCGGTCGCGGCTGGCCCGCGCCAGCTCCAGCGCCGCCCGCGCCGCTTCGAGCTGGTCCGGCAGATCGGAGGGCCGGACGATGGCGAGCAGCTGGCCGCGCCGCACCCTGTCGCCGCGGTCGACGAGGACGGTGTCGAGGTAGCCGAGCGTCTTCGAGACCACGTCGGCCTGGGCCGCCGGCCGCAGGTCGACGGGCGAGCGGACCTCCACCGGGACGTCGCGCACCTCGACCCGGGCCACGGTGACCGCCGGCGGCGGCCGGGCGGCGCCCCTCCGTTAGCTCACCGGGCGTGTCGCGCGCCCGCCCGCCCCGCGCCGTCGCCGCCCTCGTCGCCGCGATCGCCGCGGCCGCGTGCAGCAAGGCCGACCCTGGCCCGCGCGCCCGGCCGCCGCCGGCGGTCACCGGGGCCCGGGTCGAGGTGCGCGACGTCCCGGGGGAGGTCCGCTCGCCCGTCGACCTGCGGCCGGCG
>DASTGK010000521.1:0-4350 GCA_035719085.1 Anaeromyxobacteraceae bacterium | reverse complement strand
GGTCGTAATAGTCCGCTGGCACGCGTCCCAACAATTTCAAAATCATTTCCACGGACATCGGGATGCAGGACATCCCGTAAATCTGCTGGTGCGCGTCAACGATCTTCTGGCTCTCTTTAGTCAGCAGCTTCTTCGGGGAATCCTTTTTGACCGTGCTTTGGCCGAAGGAAATAGCGCCGGGGCCGGGAGGTGCGGGACCTTGATCGGCGCGTGGGCCGCGGCGCCGCCGCGCACCTGGAAGAAGCCGATGAGCTGCAGGAGCGCCTCGGCCTGGGACGACATCTCCTCCGCCGTGGACGAGAGCTCCTCGGAGGCCGACGCGTTCCGCTGCGTCACCTGGTCCACCACCGCCATCGCCTTCGACACCTGGGTCACGCCGGCGCTCTGCTCCTGCGACGCCGCCGCCACCTCCTGCACCAGGTCGGCGGTCTTGCGGATGGACGGGACCAGCTCCGTGAGGAGCGCGCCGCTCCGCTCGGCCACCTGCACGCTGGAGCCGGCCAGGTCGCCGATCTCGCGGGTGGCGCGCTGGGCCCGCTCGGCCAGCTTGCGCACCTCGGTGGCCACCACCGCGAAGCCGCGCCCGTGCTCGCCGGCGCGCGCCGCCTCGATGGCCGCGTTCAGGGCGAGCAGGTTGGTCTGGTAGGCGATCTCCTCGATGATGCCGGTCTTCTCGGCGATCTGGCGCATGGCGCCGACCGTCTCCAGCACGGCGCGGCCGCTCTCGTCGGCGCTCTTCGCGGCGCCGGTGGCCATCTGCTCGGTCTGCCGGCTGTTCTCGGCGTTCTGGGTGATGGAGGCGCTCATCTCCTCGAGCGAGGAGGTGGTCTCCTCCACCGAGGCGGCCTGCTCGCCGGTGCCCTGCGACAGGCTCTGCGCCGTGGCCGCCACCTGCGAGGAGGCGGCCGTGAGCGCGTCGGCGCCGGCGCGCACCTCGCCCATCACCTGGCCGAGCTTGTCGTTCATGGCCCGCATCGACCGCTGCAGGTGGGCGATCTCGTCGGCCCCCTCGACCGCCACCTCGTCGGTGAGATCGCCGCGGGCGATCCGGTCCGCGGCCGTCACGGCGGCGGCGAGCCGGGCGGTGATGCCGCGGGCGATGACGAACGCCACCCCGACGAGCACCACGAGCGCCACCGCGAGCGTGATCCCGAGGCCGGCGCGCGCCGACTCGTTGGCGGCGTCCCCCTCGGCCCGGACCAGCTCCGACCGCTTGGCCAGCCCCACCGTGATCTCGTCGAGCTCCGTCGCCAGCTCGTCGAACGTCTTCTCGAAGGCGTCGTAGCGGCCGCGCGCCGCCTCGCGATCGCGGTAGGCGAGCTCGACGATGGCGCGGGCCTCGGCGGCGTAGTGGTGGACCTTGGGCGTCACCCGCTGCACCAGGGCGGCGATGCGCGGGTCGTCGATCTTCTTGTCGTGCTCGAGCCCGGTCTCCAGCCCGCGGACGTGCTCCTCGAGCTCCTTCGCCACGTCGGCGCGGCGGGGCGTCCCGGCCGCCTGCGAGTCCTCGATGGCGAGCAGGACGTCGCCGCGGACGGCGTCGTGGTTGTTGTCCGTGAAGCCGTGCTGCCGGACGATCTCCAGGGTGACAGCGACCTCGTCCATGGCGGCGTCGAGCCGGCCGAGCCCCCAGATGGCGGCGAACCCGCTGATCGCGAGCATCGCAACGGCGACCGCCGCGAGCGCGGCGAGCTTGAGACCGACCGACATTTTCACGGTGACCCCTCCAGGTCCGGCCGCACCGCGTCACTCCGCGGGCCGCGGCGCACGACGGGGTGCAGGCGACTGCATCTCGCGTGCCGCCGTGTACCGCGTTCGGGGGAGTATCGGTCGGTGGGGTACAAACAATCGGCCCCGGGCCCGGTTGGAGTTGTCGGCAGATTCCTACCCGACTCCGGGTCGCTGCCTCGTCCCTGGGTGAGCGGCGCCCCGGAGTCGTGGCGGACCGACGGTCGCGGTTGCGCGCTGCCGCGAGTGGGTGCGGCGTAATGCTACGCCCAGCGCCTCGGCGACCGCAGCACCTCCACGAGCCGGGCCTCCTCGCTGCCCGGCTCGGGCTCGGCGGCGTAGTCCCAGCGCACGCGCGGCGGCAGCGACATCAGGATCGACTCGACGCGCCCGCCGGTCTCGAGGCCGAAGGCGGTGCCGCGGTCGAGGAGCAGGTTGAACTCGACGTAGCGGCCGCGCCGGCGCTCCTGCCAGGCGCGCTCCCGCTCGCCGAAGGGCAGGGCGCGGCGCCGCGCGGCGAGGGGGGCCCAGGCCGGAAGGAAGGCCTCGACGAGCGCCTCGGCCAGCGCGCGCTGCCGCTCGAGCGGCGCCTCGGGCGCCTCGAAGAAGACGCCGCCCACGCCGCGCGCCTCGCGCCGGTGGCGCAGCCAGAAGTAGGCGTCGCACGCCTCCTTGAACCGCGGGTACCAGGCCGGGTCGAGCCGGTCGCAGGCGGCGCGCAGCGTGGCGTGGAAGTGGGCCGCGTCCTCGTCGAACAGGTAGGCCGGCGTCAGGTCGGCGCCGCCGCCGAACCAGGCGCGCGAGCCGTGGGCGATGAAGCGGACGTTGGCGTGCGTCACCGGCACGAGCGGGCTCGCCGGGTGGAGCACCACCGAGAGGCCGCAGGCCATGAAGGCGCGCCCGTCGCCCGGCAGCCGGGCCGCGAAGGCCGGCTCCAGCTCGCCCTCCACGTCGGAGAAGTTGACCCCCGCCTTCTCGAGGAGCCGGCCACCCTCGAGCACGCGGGTCACGCCGCCGCCGCCGCCGGACCGCTCCCAGGCGTCGCGCCCGAAGCGGGCGCCGCCGTCGAGCGCCTCGAGCGCCTCGCAGAGGTGGTCCTGCCAGCCGCGGAGCCAGGCGGAGAACGAGGCGCGGAGCTCGGCGTGCGTCTCCAGGCGGCGGCTCCGGGGTGCCGGCGAGCGGAGGCCGCCATGGCCCCGCCGGTGCGCCGGTCGGAGTGGTCATATAGCGAACCGGTCGGCGGCCCGCGAGGCTCGTACCACCTGGTACAGGTCCCCGTACCATTTGGTACGAGCGCGGGACCCCGGACGGCGTAACCTGGCGGAATCAGGTGCGGCACGCCAGATGCCTTCACGGGAGCCCGAGCCGCATGGAGCGGCAGACCAAGGAGCAGCGCATGAAGACCATCTGGTTCACGGCGACCGCGGCCGCGGGGCTCATCGCGGCGACTGGCGCGAGCGCCCAGGACGCGACCGACGCCGCCCGCGCCGAGATGCAGGCGGCCATGCAGCACCAGGCGGCGATGCCGACCCACCCGGCGGCGATGCCGGGCGCCGGGATGGCGGCTGGCACGGCGATGGCCCCCGGCCAGAACACGCCGCCCGGCAAGACGGCGACGCCGGGCAAGGCGACCGCTCCGGGCCATACGATGGACCCGGGCAAGGCGATGGCGCCCGGCCAGATGGTGCGCCAGCAGGCGATGCACCACGGGCTCCGCGACGCCACCGCGGCGCACGCCGCGGCCGCCGACCAGGCCGGCATGGAGGCCGCGCGTGGCGAGGCGATGGGGCAGAGCATGATGGGCGGCCAGGGGCACGGCGACACGCACGACGCCGCCGACAAGGCGAAGATGCGCCAGATGCACGGCGGGATGATGGGCTCGGGCGGCACCGGCGGCATGATGGGCGGGACGACCGGCACCTCCGGCCCGGGCGGCATGATGCCGACGACCACCACGAGCGGCACCGGCACGACGACGGGCACGATGACCGGCCCGACGACGGGCACGATGACCGGCACCACGACGGGCACCACCACCGGCACGACGACCGGCACGATGACCGGCACCACCACGGGCACCGGCATGATGCCGGCCACTCGCCGGTAGCTGGAGGCCCGTGTTGACAGCCGCTGGCCTGCTCGTCGTCCTCGGCCTCACCCTCTCGGCTGGCGGCGCCGGCGTCGACGAGCACCTGCTCGCCGGCGCGCGGCATTTCCGGGAGGCGCGCTACGCCGAGGCCCTCGTGGAGTTCCGCGTGGCGCAGAAGCTCGGCGCGGCCGACGCCGGCCGCTACGCCGCGGTCTCCCTCGTGAAACTCGGCCGGCCCGAGGAGGCGGTCGAGGCCTTCGGCGGCGTCGACGGCCCGGGGCGCGACGCCCTCGACGACTATTACCGCGCGCTCGCGGCCCATGACGCGCGGCTCTACCACGCCGCCGACCGGATCCTGGCCGGCGTGGCGGAGCGGGCCGGGCCCAAGATCGCCGAGCAGGCGGCGAGGATGCGCGCCGACATCGCCCGGGCGCTCCAGCCGGAGCCGTCGCGGGAGGCGATCGACTGGTACCTGGAGCGCTGCGGTGCCGCGCGGCAGGCGGGGCGCCCGGCGCTCGCGGCCGCCTCCTGCC
>DASTGK010000520.1:0-8896 GCA_035719085.1 Anaeromyxobacteraceae bacterium | reverse complement strand
GGTGGCCATCCGGGCGGTGCTCGGCCAGCAGGTCTCGGTGCGCGGCGCGACCACGCTCGCCGCCCGGCTGGTGGCCGCCTTCGGCGAGCCGCTCGACGGCGCGACGCCGCCGCTCGGCCGGCTCTTCCCCGGCGCGGCCCGGCTCGCTGGGGCCCGCGTCGAGGAGGTGCGCGGCCTCGGCATGCCGGAGGCGCGGGCGCGGACCATCGTGGAGCTCTCCCGCGCCCTCGCCGAGGGGCGGGTGGACCTCTCGGCCGGCGCCGATCCGGAGCGGGCGGTGGCGGCGCTGCTCGCGCTGCCCGGCGTCGGCCCGTGGACGGCGCAGTACCTCGCCATGCGCGCGCTCCGCTGGCCCGACGCCTTCCCGGCCGGCGACCTCGGCGTGCGCCGCGCCCTCGGGCTCGACGCGGTCCGCGACGTCGAGGCGCGCGCCCGCGGCTGGAGCCCGTGGCGCGCCTACGCCGTGATGCACCTCTGGTGCGAGTAAGCCACCCCGCTCACCGCTGCGCCGCCTGCGGCTCGCCGGGGCTGGCGTGGGCGGGCCGCGCCACGGGGATCGGATCCGACGGGGCGCGCGTGCGGCGGGCGAGCAGCAGGAAGGGCAGGGCGCAGAGCTCGAGCGCCGCCGTCGCCGCGAAGGAGGTCGGGTAGCCCCAGAGCTCGGCGACGCGGCCGAGGCCGGGCTGCGCCAGCGCGCCGCCGAAGGAGGCCAGCAGGTTGTCGGAGGAGAGGACCGTGGCCCGCTGCTCCGAGGGGATGAGCTCGTTCAGGAAGGCCTGCCGGATCGGCATGGCCGCGAAGAAGATCAGCGCCCAGGCGAAGAGGACGGCCAGCACCACCCAGACCCGGGTGGCGGCCGCCATGGCGACGAGGGCGACGGCGCTGGCCACCACCTCGGCGAGGAGCGCCGAGGTGCGCCGCCGGAAGAGCCGCCGGGCGTGCGGCACCAGGAAGGCGCTCAGGATCTGCGCCGCGGCGGCGAGCGCAGCGGCCAGGCCGGCGAGCGAGTAGTCGTTCCGCCCGCGCAGCTCGAGGAGCCAGGGCTGCACCGCGTAGAAGGCGTAGATGAGCACGCCCGAGGAGAAGACGCCGCCGAGCATCATCCAGCGGACCGGCGGCCGTCGCAGCCCCTGGTCGATCGACGCGCGCGCCACCGCCACGAGCTCGGCGCGCCAGGAGCCGACCCGCCGCGGCGCGAAGCCGACGTCGCGCATCCAGGCGAAGGCGACGGCGAAGGTGAGCGCCAGCGTCGCCGCCCGCAGCAGGTACGGGACGCCGAGGCTGGTCGCCTGGGCGATGACGCCGCCGGCGATCGTGCCGGTGAGCATCCCGGCGCCGTTGGCCAGCTGACCGCGCGCGAAGGCGGCGTCGAGCGTGCCCGCGTAGCCGGTGGCCCGCAGGCCGTCGACGAGCCAGGCCTCGGTCGCGCCGGAGAAGAAGGTGAAGCCGAGCCCGAGCAGCACCGACGAGACGGCCCAGCCCCAGAACGGCCCGTGGAGCCGCCACATGAGCAGGTAGAGGAGCGTCGAGCCGAAGAGCGTCGCGGCGCCGAGCAGGTAGGAGGCGCGCCGGCCCCAGGTGTCGGCCACGACGCCGGTCGGCACCTCGAAGAGCACCTCGCCGGCCGTGTAGAAGGCGTTGGCGGCGAAGGCCTGCGTCACGGTGAGGCCGGCGTCGAGCAGGAAGAGGGTGTTGATGCCCCAGATGAACGACGAGGCGAAGGTCGAGAGGAGCGTCAGCACGCCGTAGACGCGGAGGAGCCGCTGCGACGTCATCCTCCGCCTGTAGCGACGCGCCGGCCTCGCCGCCCCGCCCGCGCGGCGCCCCGACCCGCATGGCCGCGCGCCAGGGCGCTACGCGCAGCGGAACCGGCCGATGAGCGGCACGTGGTCCGAGAGGCCGGAGAAGGGCGCGCCGCGGGCGCCGTAGGGGCGCGTCCCCTCGAGGTCGACCACCTTCACGCCGTTCCCGAAGAAGACGTGGTCGAGGTGCATCCGCAGGTGGAAGAAGCCGGCGGTGGGGAAGGCGGCCGGCCGCGCGGGATCGCAGAGGCCGAGCCGCTCCTGCGCCGAGGTGAGCCCCGCCTCGCCGGTGAGGAACTGGTAGACCGGCGAGCCGGGGGCGCTGTTGAAGTCGCCGCAGACCACGAACGGCTCCCGCCCCGCCAGCTCGCGCACGAAGCCGGCCAGCGTGCGCGCCTCGGCGAGCTGGTTCGGGCCGAAGCCCATGCGCCGCGGCTCCGACCAGAAGGTGCGGGCGAAGGGGGTGGGCAGCGAGAGGTGGGTGTTGAAGACGTGGAGCGGCCGCCCGCCCGGCGTGCGCAGGGCGAGGTGGGCGCAGATGCGCGTCTGCTTCCGGTCCTTGAACCGCTCCACGTGGTGGTGGGTGATGTGGTGGGGCGAGTCGACGTTGTGCCCCTCGACGGAGAGCCGCGGCCCGGCCACCAGCACCGCCAGGCCGGTGGTGGTGATGGGGATGGAGCGGAGCCGGTGGACGTGGGCGCGGAAGTAGTAGCCCTCGTACGGCGAGAGCTTGCCGCGCGCCTCGAAGGCCGCCTCCAGCTCGCGCATGAAGGCCTCGAGCTGCGTCTCGCGCGGCAGGTGGCCGCGCGCCGCCACGCGCGAGCGGAGCGAGATGGTCTCGATCTCCTGCAGGCAGACCACGTCGGCCGGCGGGTCGAGCAGCGCCAGCGTCTCGGCGATGCGCCGGCGCGAGGCGCGCGTCGACGCCAGCCCCTTCAGCGCGTGGCCGAAGTAGCGGACGTTGTAGCTCACCACCCGGAGCGCGAGCCTCGGCACGGCGCCTCGCATGATAGCGCCGCGCCGCCCCGTCGACGCGCGCCCAGCGGGGACGGCTACGGCGCGTCGCAGGCCCGCCTGGGGCTCCGCTCCACGCTGACAGCCCGGCCGGCCGGGCGTACGTTCACGGGCGCCATGACCGAACCGACCTCGCGCCCGCGCTGGCGCACGCCGCTCCTCGTCGCGCTCGCCGTCGTCGTCCTCGTCGTCGTCGGGGCGGTGCTCGCGGTCGACCAGCTGGCCCTCTCGGCGGCGCGGCGCGAGGCGGCCACCTGGTCCGAGAGGCTCGGCCGCCCCATCGCCATCGGCGGCCTGCGGCTCAAGCTCCTCGGCGGCCTCGGCGTCAGGGCGACCGACCTCTCGGTCGGCCCGGCAGCCGGCGAGGACGTGCCGCTCGTCCAGGTGCGGCGCGTCGAGGTGACGTTCGACCTCGTCCGGGCGCTCCGCTCGGGCGGCAAGGAGCTGCGCGTCGACGAGGCGGTGGTGGAGGGGCTCCGGCTCGCGGTCATCCGCTTCTCCGACGGCAGCACCAGCGTCGAGCGGCTCTCGTCGCGGCTCGGCCCGTCCGAGCCGGCGGCCCCGGCGCCGACGCCCGAGGCGCCGGCCGATCGCTCCGCCCTCCGGATCGGCCGCGCCGCCGTGCAGGACGCGCGCATCGCGCTCGTCGACCGCTCGGTGCCCGGCGCGAAGGAGCTGGCCATCGACCACCTCGACGTCGAGGTGAAGGACCTCGCCGCCGGCAAGCCCCTCCTCCTCACCGTCCGCGCCGCCGTCCTCTCCGAGAAGCCCAACTTCGCGCTCGACGTGAAGGCGGCGCCGCTCCCGCCGTCGCTCGTGCCGACGCCGGTCGAGGTGACGCTCCGGACCGAGCCCATCGACCTCGCACCGCTCGGCCCGTTCATCCCGGCGGCCGGGCTGCGCGCCGGGAGCTTCAAGGCCGACCTCATGGCGGCGCTCGGCGCGGCGGTGCCGGGCGGCGAGGGGCCGACCAGGGTGAAGGGCGGGCTCCGGGCGACCGGGCTCCGCTTCGCCGGACAGGAGGGTGGCGCGCCGCTCGACGTCCTCGTCGACGCCGACCTCGAGGGCGACGCGACGAAGGGCGACCTCTCCATCACCACGCTCGAGCTGGGCGTCGGGCCCGCCGGCCTCTCGGGGCGCGGCCGCGCCACCGGGCTGCGCGGCGCCTCGCCCCGGCTCGAGGGGCTCTCGCTCGTGGGGCACGACCTCGACCCGGCGCTCCTCGCCCGCTACGTCCCGGCGCTCGGCAAGAAGCTCGGCGGCCTGGTGGCCGGCCCCATCGGCCTCACGCTGCGCGGCTCGGGGACGGCCGAGGCGCAGGTGCTCGACCTCGCCGTCGATCTCACGCCGGTGCGGCTCGACGTGCCGGAGGAGCTCGAGAAGGCGGCCGGCGCGCCGATGAAGCTCGCGGCGCGCGCCGAGGTGGCCGGCGCCGGCGAGCGGGTGAAGCTCGACGCCACGCTCGACCTCCTCGGCGCCGACCTGCGCCCCGGCGGCACGCTGGCGAAGCCGCCCGGCCAGCCGCTCCTCGTCCGGTTCCAGGGGGCGCTCCGCCGCTCGGGCGGCGAGGAGCGGCTCGAGATCGGGCGGCTCGACCTGGAGCTCCTGAAGGACAAGCTCACCGGCTCCGGCACCGTGATGCTCTCCGGCGCCGCGCCGAAGCGGTCGACGAAGTTCGCGCTCGCGCTCGCCGGTGACTCGCTCGACCTCGACGCCGCGCTCATCCCCACGCCCAAGGACGAGAAGCCGAAGAAGAAGATCCCGGCCGCCTACGCCGGCCTCGCGGGCACGGTCGACGTGAAGCTCGGCCGCGTCCGCATGGAGGGCGTCGACGCGAAGAACGTGGTGGCGCGCGTGAAGCTGGTCGACGACCTCCTCACGGTGGAGGAGGCGCGGCTGGAGGCCTTCGGTGGCAAGGTCTCGGCCGGCGGGACGAAGCTCGCGCTCGCCCGGCCCGAGGAGCCGATGACCGCGGTGGTGCAGCTCACCGGCGTCTCGGCGGAGCAGGCGGGCGGCCTCCTCTCGAAGCGCAAGGTGCTCTCCGGCGCGCTCGACGGGAAGCTGGAGCTCCAGGCCGGCGCCTGGAAGGGGCCGAGGCTGCTCCAGACGGCGGCCGGCAGCCTGAAGGGCACGCTGCGCGACGGCGCCTTCCACGGCAAGGACCTGGTGGCTGGAGTGGCCGGGCCGCTCGCCGGCAGGCTCCCCTTCGTCTCGCCCAAGCTCGCCGACGGCGGCCAGACGTCGCTCGGCAAGGAGCTCCCCTTCTCGGTCAAGATCGCCGACGGGAAGGCGCTCCTCGAGAAGCCGCTCGAGGTGAAGCGGCCGGACGCCACCCTCTCGATCCAGGGGGGCGCGCGGCTCGACGGCACGCTGGAGATGCCGGTGACGATGGCGCTCGCCCCCGACCTCGTGTCGAAGATCACCGGCGGCAAGGTGAAGCCGGCCGAGCCGCTGCCGGTCGGCTTCACGCTCACCGGCCCGGCCTGGAGCCCGGCGCTCGGCGACCTGAAGCTCGACGCGGCGGTCGCGGCCATCGCCAGGCAGGCGGCGGCCGGGGCGCTCGGCAAGGTGCTCGGCGCGCCGGCCGAGGGGCTGACGCAGAAGCCGGCCGACGCCGCCAAGGCGAAGCTGGAGGAGGAGGCGAAGAAGCGGCTGAAGGGCCTCTTCGGGCGTTAGCGCTGGCGCGCCATCCCCCGGTCGAGCGCCGCGATGAGCCAGGGGCGGAGCTCGGCGACGGCCAGGATCCGGTCGAGCGAGCCGACCTTCAGGGCCCGCTCCACGCTGTGGATCCGGTCGAACTCCTCGCCCACCTCGCCGAGCTTCTCCGAGCGGACCGCCGCCACCACCTCGGCGAGCCGGGCCCGCGCCAGGCCGCCCTGCTGCGCCGCCTTCTCCGCCTCCGCCACGCGCGGGTCCTTGCGGGTGCGCCCGTCCACCTCGCGGGCGAAGACCACCGCCGCCGCCGGCGCGCCGCCGATCACCGAGGCGCGCGCCCCCTCGAGCGCCACCACCTCCATGTCGGCCTTGAGCGTCTTCGAGAAGACCACGAAGGCGCCGCCGTGGTAGCGCGACACCACGCAGAAGACGAACGGCCCGCGGAAGTTGACCACCGCCCGGCCGATCTCGGCGCCGTACTCGAGCTGCAGCCGGCGCATCGACTCGGGCGAGCCGTCGAAGCCGGAGAGGTTGGCGAGCACCACCACCGGCCGGTTGCCGCTGGCCGCGTTGATGGCGCGCGCCACCTTCTTGGAGGACTGCGGGAAGAGCGTGCCGGCGCTCCAGTACTCCGGGCCGTCGGCCGGGACGAACTCGAGGCGCGGCAGCGGCCGCGACTGGATGCCGATGAGGCAGACCGGCCAGCCGCCCAGGTGGGCGTCCCAGACCACGCTCGTCTCGCCGCCGCGCAGGGCGCGCCAGCGCTCCAGCGGCGGGTGGTCCTGGTCCGTGCAGGCGGCCATGACCCGGCGGATCTCGAAGGGCTTCTTCCGGTCCGGGTTCTTCTCGCGCGAGAAGACGTCGCCCACGGTGGCGAAGCCGGCGCCCCCCTCCGGCCCGTGCGGGAAGGCGCGCACGTCGCGGTCGAACGGGTCGCTCGTCGGGGCGCGGCGCGGGAAGCGCTCGCCCAGCTGCACGTAGGCGTGGTCGTAGTGGCGCAGCAGGATCTGGCAGGCCTCGGCGGCGCTGGCGGCGTGGTACTGCGCCTGGCCGTTCGGCCCCATGATCCGGTCGTAGCCGCCGATCCCCTCGTTGTCCTCGGCCGAGACGCTGCCCGAGTACTCGAGCGCCTGCTTGCCGGTGAGCACCATCGACGACCCGGGCACCATCACCAGGATGCCGCGGGTGTGCATGAGCATGGTGGCCTCGGCGTTCCAGTACGGCTGGGCGCCGACGGTGATGGCCATCACCACCACGTTCACCTCGCCGCCTCCTTGCGTGAACTCGATGAGCCGGCGCAGCACGCGCGACACCCAGTCCATGTTCTCGACGCCGGTGGTCATCGAGATCTTGGCGCCGGCGCAGACCTCGAACCACTCGAGCGGCAGCGAGAGCCGCTCGGCCAGGTCGAGCGCCGCCAGGATGCGGCGGCACTCCGGCTCGGCCACCGAGCCCATCTCGCGCCCCGGGTCGCCGAGCAGGATGACCCGGCGCATCCCCTCGGGGTGGAGCGGCGTGAAGTTGGTGACCACGCCGAGCACGACGTTGGCGCCGTTCTGCCCGGGCGGCCGCTCCACCGGCACCGCCGCGCCCGCCTCGTCGAGGTCGTACTCGACGAACTCGCCGGGCGGCAGCCCCGACTCGGCGCCGGCGGGCGGCGCCAGCAGCCGCACCAGCTCGAACGGGTGGACCAGGCCGCGCCGGCGCAGCTGCACCACCTTCTGCTGGTACTCGGCCATCGGCTCGAGCGGCCGGTCCTTGGGCGCGTCCCAGCGGATCGACACGCCGTCGCGGCCGGTGGTGACGACGCGCAGCAGCGTCTCCTCGAGCGCGCCGGTGGCCGGGTTGGGGACGAGGGCGTGGAGCAGCACCATCTCGAGCCCCAGCCCCTCGGTCGAGGGGACGAGCCGCTCCACCAGCGCCCGGATCTCGTCGCGCGCGAGGAGCAGCGGCGGCCCGACGGTGAGGAGCACCCGGTTCCACTCGAGGCGCTGGTGCGGGGCGCGCTTCGCCTGGAAGCGGCGCATGCCGGCGAGCGCCTCCTGCAGCATCCGCTCGAGGTGGGGCAGCTGGACGACGCGGCCGGCGGCGTCGCGCACCGGCGTCAGGTCGCGCACCTCGGCCACGGCGAAGAGCCGCTCGTCCTTGGGGTTGCCCTGCGCCACGCCGCGGTAGAGGTAGAGGTCCTCGCCGGCCGGCAGCCGCTCGAGGTCGAACTTGGAGAGCCGGTCGAGCTGCATCCGCTCGAAGAGCATGAAGTGGACGCCGCGGTAGCGCCGGTCCTCCGCGAAGCCCACCGGCCCACCGCGGTAGGTGTGGTGGCGCTGGCTCGACTGGTTGCCGAGGCCGCGCCCCGGCATGGCGAGCGCCACCGAGGCGCGCAGCACCGGCCGGGCGAAGCCGGCCTTCGCGAGCGCGGCGCGCAGGGCCTCGGCCTGCTCCTCCTCGGGCGGCGGGGCCCCGTCCTGCCAGAGGAAGGCCTCGAGCACGAGCTCGCGGTCGGAGGGCACGGCCGCCCCGAGCTTCGCGAGCGCGCGCCAGGTCTCGGCCGCCTCGGCGGCCGGCGCGTAGCAGGCCACCACCCGGTAGCGCTGCCCGCCCTTCTCGTAGTCGGCCTGGACCGCCGGCAGCCCCGAGGCGGCGAGCGAGCCGAGGTCGTGGAGCGGCCGGAGCCGGTAGTAGCGGCGCAAGAGCCCCTCGACGAGCCGGGCCCGCAGCGGCTCCGGCGCCGCCGCCATGCGCGAGACGAGCAGCGTCGAGATGGGCTGGGCGCACTCGACGAGCCGCTCGAGGAGCGCCGCCTCGTCCGGCCCGCGCGCCTCGGCCAGGCGCGCCAGATCGGCCTCGGCCTGGGCGTAGACGGCGTCGCGCGCCCGGTCGAGCGCCGGCCGGTCGAACTGGCGGTAGCGCAGCTCGCGCGCCAGGTCGGCGAGGGCCGGGAAGCGCTCCTGCCCCACGTCGACCAGGTGGTCGAGCAGCTCGCGCGCGCCCGGCCCGGCGAGCCCGGGCGGCGGCCCGTCGCCGGCGAGCCGCCGCTCCAGGATGGCGAGGAGCGGCTGCAGGTGGGTCTCGACCCGCTCGTGCGCCTTCTGGATGCGCAGGAGCCCCAGCTCGAGGTCGCGCCCGGGCGCGTCCATCGAGACGCCGTAGTGGGCGAGCGCCCGGCGCAGCACGGCCAGGAAGGAGGGCGAGAGGCCGGCCCCCTGCGCCTCCGGCTCGTGCAGGTAGCGCCACAGCTCCTCGAGCGGCGGCGGGTGGAGCCCGCCCTCGCGCACCCGGGCGCGGGTGAAGAGCCACTCCAGCTCGGCGAAGAGGGCGAGCGCGCCGTCCTCGGCGCGGAGCGCCTCGGCGTCGTCGAGCGGCACCGCCGCGGCCGCGTCGCGCCAGCCGCCAGCGAGGCGCCCGCCCGGCGATAGAGCGCGCTC
>DASTGK010000519.1:0-3214 GCA_035719085.1 Anaeromyxobacteraceae bacterium | reverse complement strand
GTCCACGCAGGCGAGGTCGTCGAAGTAGGCCTGCAGGTCCTCGCGCCGGACCAGCGCGCGGTTCACCTCGAAGGCCATCGCGTACTCCATCGCCACCTCGCTGCGCACCACCGCCCGGAACCCGGCCGCGGCGCCACCACCGGGGCCACGCCGAAGTGGTCGCGCAGGAACTTCTCGAGGCGCAGCGCGCAGAGCTCCGGGTGCTCGAGCGGCCCGACGTGCGTGCCGCCCGGCAGCACCAGCAGCTCGCTCCCGGGGATGGCGGCGTGCATCTTCACCGAGAGCCACATGGGCGTGAAGGAGTCCTTCTCGCCGGCGATGATGAGCGTCGGCACCTGGATGCGCGGCAGGTGGTCCGAGGCGTCGTGCTGCGAGGCCGAGCCGAGCAGCTTCACGAAGAGCGCCGTGTCGATGTCCGCGAGGTCGGCCAGGTAGCGGACCAGGTCCTCGCGGGCCACCAGCTTCGAGTTGACCTCGAAGGTCATGGCCAGCTCGAGCGCCAGCTCGGTCGGCACGACGGAGCGCATGAGGAGGCGCGCCACCGCCGGGAAGCGCTCCACCGCCTGCCGGGCGTAGGGGAAGGCGGCCGAGAGGAACGGGGCGTCGTGGAAGGTGTCGAGCGGGTGACCCGGCGCGCCGCAGACCAGCACCAGGCCGTCGACCCGGTCGGGCGCCCGGCGGTGGGCCTCGAGCGCCACCTGCACACCCATCGAGTGGCCCACCAGCACCGCCAACCGCTCGCCGGCGGCGTCGAGCACCGCCCGCAGGTCGTCGACGCACTCGACGAGCGACACCCGCTCCGGGTCGGCCGGCCGCTCGCTCCGGCCGTGCCCCCGGTAGTTCCAGTGGATCACGCGGCTCGTCTTGGCGAGCGCCGGCGCCAGGAAGCGCCAGATGTAGCCGGCGCAGCCGATCCCGTCGGTCAGCACCACGGCCGGGCCGTCGCCCCCGCCGGTGCTCGTCCAGTGGATGCGCGTCCCGTCCTGGGCCGAGGTGTAGTGCTCGGTTCGCTCCATCGCTCCTCTACGCCGTCCCGCGGCCGCACGAGGTGCGACGGCACGCCACATTGTCGTAGACTCCCCAGCCCGGAGGTTCAAGCGGGATGTCGATCGGTCATCACCACCATCACCACGATCACCCCGCCGAGGGCGGCCACGCTCACCACCACGGGCCGCACGGCCACGAGTTGCCGCGCGGCGAGCCGCTCGACCACGCCCACGCCCACGCGCTCGGCGCGCACGCCCACGGCAAGGCGAGCGTGCGGCGCCTCTTCGTCTCGGTGGTGCTCACCGCCACCATCATGGTGGCCGAGGCGGTGGGCGGCTGGATGTCCGGGTCGCTGGCCCTCATCTCCGACGCCGGCCACATGCTGACCGACGCCGGGGCGCTGCTCCTCGCGCTCGTCGCCGCCTGGGTGGCCACGCGCCCGCCCGACGACAAGCGGACCTACGGCTGGCGCCGGGCCGAGGTGCTGGCGGCCCAGCTCAACGTCGGCGTGCTCATGGGGCTCACCGCCTGGATCGCCTGGGAGGCGGTGCAGCGGCTCACCGGCGAGCCCCACCGGATCGAGCTCGGCCTCATGGCGATCGTGGCCGGCGTCGGCCTGGTCGCCAACCTGGCCATCCTGGCGGTGCTGCGCCACGAGCACGGGCTGAACGCCCGCTCCGCCTTCCTGCACGTCCTCGCCGACACCATCTCGTCCGTCGCCATCCTCCTCGGCGCGGCGGTGATGTGGGCGCGCCCGGACTGGACCTGGCTCGACCCGGTCCTCTCGGTCGCCATCGCCGCCCTCATCCTCTGGGGCGCCGTCCGGCTCATCCGCGAGATCACCGACATCCTGATGGAGAGCGTGCCCGGCCACCTCGACGTGGCCGAGGTGACGCTCGGCATGACCGGGGCGGTCGAGGGGGTGGTGGTGGCCGTCCACGACCTGCACATCTGGACCATCTCCAGCGGCCTCTACGCCCTCTCGGCCCACGTGGTGGTCTGCGACGAGGCGATGGGGCGCAACGACGAGATCCTGACGGCGGTGAAGACGGCGCTGCGCGACCGCTTCCAGATCGACCACGCCACCCTCCAGATCGAGTCGGCCCGCTACGCCCACGTCACCGACGTGTGCTCCCACGCGCACTGACGCGGAGGCGTCGCGCGGGCGGGGCGGCCGCGCCGGCGTGGTATAGACCTCCCGTGCTCTCGCCCGTCCTCGCCTTCCGCCCCGCGCGCGTGGTGGAGCGGCTCGATCCGCGGAGCGCGGCCTGTCCGCTCTCGTCGAAGGACCTGCTGCACGCGGCGGCGTCGCTCCGGCTGCCCCTGCCGCTGGTGCGCGCCCCCACGCCCGGCATCGCCCGGGCGGCGCTGGTGGCGGCCAAGCAGGCGCAGGCGGTGCTCGGCCTCGCCCTGCCGGCGGGCGGCGAGCCCGGTCCCTGGTTCGCGGCGGTCTGCGCCGCCGCCGACGAGGTAGCGGCCGGCCTGCCGATCTTCCTGGCCGGCGAGGTGGTGGTGGCCGGGCGGCGCGAGGCGGAGGTCGAGGCGGCGTTCGAGGCCGCCTGGAAGCTCGCCGACGCCGGGCTCACCCACCTGACGCTCGACCTCACCGCGGTGCCGGCCTCGGACCGCGAGGCGGTGCTGGAGCAGGTGGCCGCCCCGGCGCTGGAGCGCGGCCTCGGCGTCGACTGCCTGGTGGCGCCGGGCGGCGCCGCCGAGGACGGCCGCATCTTCGCCGCGCTCTCCCGCCACGACGCCGGCCCGGATCTGGCGTCGCTCCGGCTCGAGGCGCCCGCCGACACGGGCGAGGTCCACGCCCAGGTGAAGGCGCTGCTCGCGCTCTGCGCCGCGCTCTCCGGCACGCCGGTGCTGCGGCGCGGCCCGGTGACGCCGGAGCTGCTCGGCACGCTGCGCGGCTCGCCGGTGGTCGGCTGCGAGGACGGAGGCGCCGCGGCAGAGGCCGGCATCGCGCTCCTGCCGCTCGACCCGGTGGCGGGCGCCGAGCGGTCGGCGGCCGACCTGGCCCGGGCCGAGGCGGCGCTGTCGGAGGGAGGCCGCTCGCGGCTCGAGACGCGCGCCTACCTCGAGGTGCTCGACTTCCTGGAGCGGCTCGGCGCCGCCGGCGGCGCCCCGCGGGTGGTGCGCGCGCTGGAGCGGGTGCTGGCCGAGCCGGGCGCGTGACGCGCATCGTGGCCGGGAGCGCGCGCGGCCGGCCACGATGCGCGTCACG
>DASTGK010000518.1:0-7299 GCA_035719085.1 Anaeromyxobacteraceae bacterium | reverse complement strand
CGTCCCGGCCGCGAAGAAGCTGGCCGCCCTGCCCCGCATCGCCGGCTTCTACGCCGCCTGGTACCCGGGGCTCTGGCTGCGCGGCCTCTTCGCCCCGCGCCACGGCGAGTTCGGCCGGCTGGCGAAGCACCTTCGGTTCGTCGAGCGCGCCTCGCGCAAGCTGGCCCGCTCGGTCTTCCACGGCATGGTGGTCTTCGGGCCGAAGCTGGAGAAGCGGCAGGGCTTCCTCTTCCGCTGCGTCGATGTCGCCAACGAGCTGCTCGCCATGGCGGCCAGCTGCTCGCGCGCCGAGGCGCTGCGCCGCGCCGGGCGGGCCGAGGCCGACCGGGCCGTCGAGCTGGCCGACCACTTCTGCCGGATGAGCCGGCGCACGGTGAAGGCGCGCTTCGCCGCCCTCTGGTCGAACGAGGACGCCGCAGCCTACGCGCTCGGCCGCGCGGTCCTGAAGGGCGAGCACGGCTGGCTGGAGCAGGGCGGCATCGGCCTCGGCGTCACCGTCGAGGAGCTGACGCCGCGCCTGCCGGACGCCGCGCCGGAGGCCGCCCCTGCCAAGACGCCGGCGCGGGTGGCGCAGCCTGCATAGAAGTACAGACCCTTGGCTCCCTCTCCCCCACCGAGGGAGAGGGCCGGGGTGAGGGGGCTGCCTGGAGCGCCGGACCGAGCCTCGCCGTGCGGTGAGCCGGCGTTCCGCTACTCCACCGTCAGGATCTCCGCCCCGTCCTCGGTCACGACGAGCGTGTGCTCGAACTGGGCGGAGCGCAGCCCGTCGGCGGTGACGGCCGTCCAGCCGTCGCCCCAGAGCGCGTCCTCCCAGCTCCCCTCGGTGATCATCGGCTCGATGGTGAAGGTGAGCCCCGGCTCCATGATCCGGCGCGCCTTCGGGTCGAAGTGGTGCGGGATCTGGAGCGAGGTGTGGAAGGTCTCGCCGATGCCGTGGCCGCAGTAGGCCCGCACCACGCCGTAGCCGTGGCGCGCTGCGTGCGGCTCGATCGCCTTGCCGATGTCCGAGACCGGCCGGCCCGGTCGCACCGCCTCGATGCCGCGCTCCAGGCACTCCTTCGCCACGCGCGCCAGCCGCCGGCCCCCCTCGTCCACCTCGCCGACGAGGAAGGTGGCCGAGCAGTCGCCGTGCATCCCGTCGAGGTAGACGGTGATGTCGAGGTTGACGAGGTCGCCCTCCTCGAGCGGCCGGCTGTCCGGGATGCCGTGGCAGATCACCTCGTTCACCGAGGTGCAGATCGACTTGGGGAAGCCGCGGTAGTTGAGCGGGCTCGGGTAGCCGCCCAGCCGGACGACCTCGGCGTGGCAGAGCTCGTCGAGGGCGTCGGTGGTGATGCCGGGCCGCACCGCCTCGCCGCCGACCCGCAGCACCCGCGCCGCCGCGCGGCAGGCCCGCCGCAGCCGCTCCAGCTCCTCCGGCCCCTTCACGTCGCGCCCCAGCCCCGACGGGCGGCCGGTGGCGGCGTAGTCGGGGCGCGGGATCTCCGGCGGGACGGGGCGGCGCGGGCTCACCCGGGCCGGCCGCAGGGGCGCCCGGGCCCGCCGCGGGGCCGGCGCGGTGGCGCCCTGCTCGTCCGACTCGAGGTGGCACTTCTTGTACTTCTGGCCGCTGCCGCACCAGCAGGGATCGTTCCGTCCCGGCTTCGCGGCGCGCAGGGCAGCTTCGCTCATCCTCCACCGTTTAAGGCGAGACGGGCCCCGGAGCAAGGATGCCCCGGGGCCCGCGCTCGTCGGCGGCGTGCGGAGGCGCCGCCCGTGAGGAGGCTAGGCCGCCCGCCTCGTCTCCACCGCACCGGCCGGCTCGGCCCGGCGCAGCGCCGCGTCCTTCACCCAGGCGCGGATGACGAAGGCGACGATGGCGACCACGCCCACGTCGAAGATGAGGTCGGGCACCACGCGGGCCCAGGTGGCGGCGTGGATGAAGGCGCTGCCCGTCACCTCGGGGCTGCGGGCCCACCAGAGCCCCTTGGAGATGGCCTCGTTCAGCTGGTAGATGCCGGCCGGCAGGAGCGAGGCGAACATCATGAGGAAGAGGCCGAGGTTGAGCCCCCAGAAGGCCACCTTGAGCAGGCGGTCGCTCCAGGCCTCCGGCCGCACGATGCTGCGCATCGAGAAGAGCATGAGCGCGATGGCCAGGAAGCCGTAGACGCCGAAGAGCGCGCCGTGGCTGTGGATGGGCGTCGTGTCGAGCCCCTGCGAGTAGTAGAGGACCACCGGCGGGTTGATGAGGAAGCCGAAGACGCCGGCGCCCAGCATGTTCCAGAAGGCCACCGCCACGAAGAAGTAGAGCGGCCAGCGCCACGGGGCGGCGTTGGGGCCGGAGCGGGCCAGCTTCATGTGCTCGTAGACCTCGAAGCCGAGCAGCGTGAGCGGGACCACCTCGAGCGCCGAGAAGGTGGCGCCGAGCGCCGTGATGAAGAGCGGCGAGCCGGTGAAGTACAGGTGGTGGAAGGTGCCGATGATGCCGGCGCCCAGGTAGAGGGTGATGGAGAAGTAGGTGGCGCGCAGCGCCGCCTTCTGGCCGAGCGCGTTGATGCGGGTGAGCACGAAGGCGATGGCCACCGTGGCGAAGACCTCGAAGAAGTTCTCGACCCAGAGGTGGACCACCCACCAGCGCCAGTAGTCGGCGACGGCGAGGTGCGTGCCCGGCGTGTAGAAGAGGCCGACCGAGTAGAAGACCGGGATGGAGACGGCGGCGTAGAGCAGGAGGTGGGTGAGGCCGCCCTTGTCCGACTCCGCCTTCAGCGCCGGGCCGAGCGCGCGCTTCACCAGCCAGAGCCAGAGCACCATGCCGGCGATGAGCGCCACCTGCCAGACGCGGCCCAGCTCGATGTACTCGTACCCCTGGTGGCCGATGAGCCAGCCGTTCGGGCCGGCCAGCTTGCCGAGGACGCCGGCCCAGGTGCCGCCGAGCGCGCCGACGACGACCACCACGAGCGCGCCGAGGAGCGTGAGCGTGAGCGCCTTCTGCCCCTTCGGCTCCTGGCCGCCGACCGCCGGACCGATGAAGAGGCCGGTGGCGAGCCAGCAGGTGGCGATCCAGAAGACGGCCAGCTGCAGGTGCCAGGTGCGGGTGGCGGCGTAGGGCAGGATCTGGCCGAGGTCGATCCCGAAGACCTTGTTCCCCTCGACGGCGTAGTGGCCGGTGACCGAGCCGAGCACCACCTGCAGGGCGAAGAGGACGATGGCGATGGCGAAGTAGGGCAGCGTGGCGCGCTGGCTGGGGGTCGGCTGGGGGACGCCGAGCGCCGGGATGGCGACGTGGTGCTCCGGGTCCTTGGCCCGCATCCGCATGTAGGCGTAGATGGCGATGGCGGTGCCGAGGATGAGCAGGATGACCGAGGCGATCGACCAGATGAGCGCCGACGGGAGCGCCACGTTGCCGGCCAGCGGGTCGTACGGCCAGTTGGCGGTGTAGGTGATGGTGTCGCCCGGCCGGTTGGTGACGGCGGCCCAGGCCGACCAGAAGAAGAAGGTGGCGATCTGGCGCGAGTCGGCCGGGTCCTTCACGAAGCCGGCCGGGATCGACATGGCGTCGCTGCCCTCGCCGAAGAGCTTGGCGTAGTAGTCGCCGAGCGCCGGCAGCGCCGCCGCCTCGGCGGGCGACAGCGTCAGCGTGTCGGTCGCCTCGTCGTACCGGTTCTGCTTCAGCTCCCTGGCCACCTCGGCCTCGACGCGGCCGCGCTCGCCGGCGGGCAGCGCCTCGAGGTCGGCCTGCGTGAAGCCGACCGCCTGCGCCGGCGGGAGGCCGCGGGCCAGGCCGGCGGCCACGAGGGCGGTGCGGTGGAGGGCGTCGGCCGTCCAGTCGGGCGCCAGGTAGCTGCCGTGGCCCCAGACCGAGCCGGTCGACTGGCCGCCGCGGGCCAGGTAGGCGCGCTGCCCGGCCTCGACGTCGGCGGCGGTGGCGATCACCTGGCCGGACGGCGTGACGAACCGCGCGGCGATGGGCGGCTTGTGCTTGGAGATCTGCGCGCCGCCGAAGAGCAGCACGGTGAAGGCGCCCACGACGACGAAGAGCAGGACGGCACGTGCGGTGTGGCTCATGTCTCTCTTTCCTCCGGGGCTCGCCCGGACGTAGCTCGTGCGCCCCCTTGAGCAAGGGCGTTGCCAACTCACAAGCCGCCGTCACCACGGAGGATTCGAGACGTGGACCGATCCGGGCACCGAAATGCCGGTACCGCGCCCACCCGAATCTGGGTGAGCACCGCGGGGGCGTTGGTGATCGGGAGCCGCTACCGCGCGCCGGCGCTGGCGCCGCGCAGCCGCAGGATCTCGGCGAGGACGCCGCCCGCGGTGAGGGCGCCGCCGACGCCGGTCCCCTGCACCAGCAGCGGCCGCTCGGCGTGGCGCAGCGTGGTGAAGGCCACGAAGGCCTCGACGCCGGTGAGCCTCGCGGCCGGGTGGGCCGCGTCGACCGCGGCAGGCCCCACCGTCACCTCGGCCCGCCCGTCGCCGGAGGGGACGATGGTGGTGAGGTAGCGCAGCACCTTGCCGCCGCGCCGCAGCCGCTCCACCTCCTCGGCCAGCGCCGCGTCGTGGCGCCGGAGCGAGGCCACCAGCTCGGCCGGCGCCAGCAGCTCGGCCGGGACGAGCGGCGTCACCTCGACGTCGGAGAGCTCCAGCTCCAGCCCCGCCTCGCGCGCCAGGATGAGCGCCTTGCGGGCCGAGTCGAGGCCGGAGAGGTCGTCGCGCGCGTCGGCCTCGGTGTAGCCGAGGCCGGCCGCCCAGCGGGTGGCCATGGAGAGCGCCACGCCCTTCTGCAGCTCGGCGCACAGGTAGGCGAGCGTGCCGGAGAGCGACCCCTCGATCCGGACGAGCCGGTCGCCGGCCTGCACCAGCTTCCGCAGCGTGTCGAGCACCGGCAGGCTGGCGCCCACCGAGGTGTCGTAGGCGAAGCGCCGGTGGTGCTGGCGGCGCGCCTCGCGCAGCCCGAGCAGCCGCCGCCCCGGCACCGCCAGCGGCCGCTTGTTGGCGCCGATGACGTCGATGCCGCGCCGGAAGGCCTGCTCGTAGACCTCCTCCATGCCGTCGGCGGCGGTGAGGTCGACGAGCACCGGACGCGGCAGCCGCGCCAGCCGGTCGAGCAGCGCCGGGGCGCTGGCGGCATCCACCGGCCCCGCCTCGGGCGCCGCGGCCAGCGCCTCGCGCCAGCCGTCGAGCGCCAGGCCGCGCTCGTCGAAGAGGGCGCCCCGCCGGTCGGCCACGCCGGCCACGCGCAGCACCATGTCGTAGTCGCGCTCGAGGCCGGCGCGCTGCGCCCGGAGCTGGTCGAGCAGCTCGGCGCCCACCTTGCCTTTGCCGAGCACGAGGAGCGTGAGGCCGTTCTCGGCGTAGGCCCGCTCCACCGCGTCGCCGCCCGCCTCGGCCCGCGGCCGGCCGCGGAACTCCGAGACCATCTCGTCGAGCCGGTCGACGTCGATGAGGAAGGCGTCGTGGCCGTGGATCGAGTCCATCACCGCCAGCCGCGCCCCGGGCACGAGGCGCGCCACCTCGCGCTGCTCGGCCGGCCAGTAGAGGACGTCGGAGTCGATGGAGACGACCAGCGTCGGCTGGCGCACCCCGCGCAGCACCTCCTCGAAGTCGCCGCGGCCGCGCGAGACGTCGTGGCTGTCCATGGCCCGGGTCAGCGTGGCGTAGGTGGCCGGGTCGAACCGGTCGACCAGCTGCTGCCCCTGGTAGCGCAGGTAGCTCTCCACCGCGTAGAGGTCGGCCGTCTGCGTGCGCCGGCCGAACCGCTCCTCGTAGGAGGGGAAGCTGCGGTAGGTGAGCATGGCCATGGCGCGCGCCGCCGCCAGGCCGGCCTCGGGCGGATCGTCGGCCGGGTAGCGCCCGCCGCGCCAGCGCGGGTCGGCGGCGATGGCCTGCCGCTGCGCCTCGGAGAGGCCGATGGCCCAGGCCGAGTGGCGCGCCGTCGAGGCGATGAAGACGAGCGACTCGACCAGCTCCGGGTACATGAGCGCCCACTCCAGCGCCTGCATCCCGCCGAGCGAGCCGCCGATGACCATCCGGACCTTCTTCACCCCGAGCCGCGCCGCCAGCGCGTGCTGCACCCGGACCATGTCGCGCACGGTGATGGCGGGGAAGGTGCCGTGCCACGGCTCGCCGGTGGCCGGGTCGAGCGAGGTCGGCCCGGTGGTGCCGTAGCAGCTGCCGAGGATGTTGGAGCAGACGACGAAGTCCCGCTCCGGATCGAGCGCCCGGCCCGGCCCGAAGAGGCGCGTCCACCAGAGGTCGGCGTCGGCCGAGCCGGTGAGCGCGTGGCAGACCACCACGGCGTTGGCGCCGTCGGCGTCGAGCGCGCCCCAGGTCCGGTAGCCGACCCGCACGCCGGGGAGGCGCCCGCCGAGCTCCAGCTCGAGCGGCTCGCCGAGCTCCAGGACCCGGGTCTCGGGCGAGGCGAAGGCGGCGCGGCCGGCGCCGGGCGCGGGGCGGGCGGCGGTGGGGCTGGGATCCGTCATATCGGAGGAACGTCGAAGTTAACGGCGGGTGTCCGGGGGTGTCAAGGCGCGGCCCGGCGGGCCGGCCGGGCGCCGAGGAACCGCTCCACGAGGAAGGCCGCCACCCCGTCGGCGTCGTCGGCGTCGAACGTGGGGAGCGGGCGCGGCGGCGGCTCGTCGGTCACCACCGCCACGACGCGCCGGTCGGCGGCGCAGAGGAACTCGCTCGAGACGCGCCGCCGGTGGACCTCGAGGCGCGGCAGGGGCTCGCCCCGCCAGCCCTCGGCCAGCACCAGGTCGCACGGCGGCAGCAGCCTCGCGAGCGCCCGGGCGCCGCCGCGCGGCGGGCCGAAGAGGGCCATCGCCTCGGGCCCCTGGATGGCCGCCGCCACCGCCCCGGCGCGCCGCAGCACCTCGGTGTCCTTGCCCCGCCGATCGAACGGGTGCTGGTGGCGCGTGTGCTTCAGCACCGCCACGGCGACGCCGCGCCGCGCCAGCGCCGGGATGAGGCGGGAGAGGAGCCGGGTCTTGCCCGAGCCGCTCGGGCCGGAGACGGCCACGATGGGCGTCACGCGCCGTCGCCGAGCAGCCACGCCGTCACCTCCGCCCCCTCGGGCCGCTCCCCCTCCCCAGCCTCGAAGCAGAGGAGCGCGTCGGCGAGCGCCGGCCCGCGCACCTGCGCCGCGTCGCGGCCGATGGGGCGCACCCGGCCGTCCGGCTCGAGCTTGGCCCAGACCAGCCGCGCCCTCCCCGGCTTCCCGCCGGCCGGCTCGGCGAGCCGGAGCCGCAGCGAGGGCCGGTGGCGCACCGACGCGCCGGCGAGCGCGAGGAGCGCCGGCCGGGCGAAGACCTCGAAGGCGAC